>CAZGMW010000081.1:0-7037 GCA_964526895.1 uncultured Planococcus sp.
CCGGAAATTTACGGGGTATGCTTTGGCGCAGGGGCTGCTGATCGGCGGCGTCTTTGCCTATGTGGCAGGTACGCCGTTCATTTACCAAAACATTTACGGCGTATCACCGCAGGTTTTCAGTATTCTATTCGGCATGAACGGCATCGGTCTGATTTTCGGCAGTTACGCTGTTGGCCGTTTCAGCTATGTCTGGTCTGAAAAGAAATTCCTCGAAGTCGCCCTTTACACAGCAACTGCGGCAGGAGCCGTTCTGCTTGCCGTCGTCCTGGTCGATGGACCGCTGTGGGCAGTCGTCATTCCGATTTTCTTCTTCGTGACGTCAATCGGAGTTGTCGGCACCGCTTCCTTTACGTTGGCCATGGAAGAACAAAGCCGGGTCGCAGGAAGCGCATCCGCGTTGCTTGGTCTCCTGCCATTCGTTCTTGGTGCAGTAGCGGCGCCATTGGTCGGAGTGGCCGGCGAGGAAACTGCTGTGCCACTTGGTGTAATCATATTCACGATGTGCCTGCTGGCTTTGCTCGCTTACCTGTTCTTTGTAAAACGGCTGGATAATAAAGTGGATGCGAATTAAATAGAAGGCTGCCGATTTTGAATCGGCGGCTATTTTTAATTATCTGAAATCAACTCCCAATTTAAACCATATGAATGGTAACATTAAGTTAATACATAATTAATGGGGTGTTCAAATGGCTTCAGCAAACGACTCAATTCTATCCATCCAGGACCTGACGATGAGTTATGGCGGAAAGCAGGTGCTGAACGGAATCAATCTGGACGTGTCAAAAGGGCAGATCATTGGCTATATCGGTCCAAACGGCGCCGGCAAAAGCACGACGGTCAAGATCATGCTCGGCCTGATCGATGATTATAAAGGAAAAGTCGTGATTTTCGGACAGGATATTTCCAATGGTGATCCTTCCTATAAACGGCGGATCGGCTATGTGCCGGAAAATGCCGAAGCGTATGATAACTTGACCGCAATGGAATATCTGGTATTCACAGGAGAATTGTACGGGCTGGATCAGGCATTTGCCCAGCGACAGGCAGAGCGGCTGCTGCAGCAATTCGAATTGATCGATGTCCGCCATGCCCGACTGTCTTCGTTTTCAAAGGGAATGAAACAAAAAGTGCTCATCATTTCGAGTCTGCTGCATGATCCGGATCTGCTGTTTTGGGATGAGCCGCTCAGCGGACTCGATGCCAACAGTATGATGGTCATCCAGGAAATCCTGGCGCAGCTGGCTCAGGAAGGAAAGACCATCTTTTATTCGTCTCATATCATGGATCTGGTCGAAAGGATCAGCAATCGCATCGTCCTATTGGTAAACGGCAAAGTGGTCGCCGATGGCAGTTTTGAGGAATTGCAGGAACAAAGCGAGGAAGGTTCGCTGTCGGGAATTTTCAACCAATTGACTGGCTTCACGGAACACCGTGAAAAAGCGGCGCAATTTGTGTCTGTCGTAATGGGAGACAGGGACGATGCGTGAGTTTAAATCACTCAAATTTATCGCTTTGTTTAAAGGACTATTAAAGCGTTTCGGCGTCGATTACGAAGTCATGATGATGATCCTGCGCATCAAATTGACGATGGACGAACGCCGGGTGCCGACGGTCTTCAATGAAATCGGCAAGAAGAAAGAAGGCAACCAATTCCTGAAATCGCTGTGGATCTACGGCATTTACAGTTTGCTCCTGCTGCCGTTCCTGTTTATCGGTGAAAACTATATTTTTCAGATGAGCATTCAATTCGGGCTGATTCTTTTCATCCTGATGACTTCGATGATCGCGGATTTTTCATCGGTGCTGCTGGATGTCCGGGATAAGAATGTGCTTCAGACAAAGCCGATTGATAAAAAGACGATAACAGTTGCAAAAACGATTCATATCTTGATTTACATGAGCTTCGTCACCGGCGCTTTTGTGGCGTTGCCGGTTTTTGTGGGATTATACCAGCACGGACCGCTGTTTTCTTTGATTTTCCTGGTGGAGATTGTGCTGGCGATGTTTTTGGTCGTCGTGCTGACTTCATTGCTTTACTTGTTTGTGCTCCGCTATTTCGACGGCGAGCGCTTGAAAGACATCATCAATTACGTGCAGATCCTGCTGTCAGTCGGACTCATCGTCGGCTACCAGGTTCTGATCCGAGCGTTTGAATTCACCGATCTCAATATGAATTACGTCTTCAGCCCTTGGCATTTCCTGATTCCGCCAATCTGGTACGGGGCACCGTTCGAAATGATCCTTAACGGCAATACGAGCTCCTATATGATTGCGTTCACGGTGCTTGCGATTCTGGTGCCGATTCTCGCCCTTTTCGTGTACAGCCGATTGATGCCTTCATTTGAACGCAATCTCGAAAAATTGCTGAGCGATACGAAGAGCCGGAAGCCGGGGCGGCATTTGCTCGACGAATTGTGGGCGAAGCTCTTGTGCCGCAGCAAGGAAGAACGGGTTTTCTTCCGGTTTTCCGCATTGATGATGAAAAAGGAAAGGGAATTCAAACTGAAAGTCTTTCCGAACCTTGGAATGTCGCTGATTTTCCCGTTTTTATTTATTTTCAATGAATTGCAGATCCGCACCATGGATGAGATCTCAACAGGCAATATGTATCTGTTCATCTATTTCTGTAATATCCTGATTCCGGGGACGATTTTCATGCTGAAATTTTCCAGCAGCTATAAAGGTGGATGGATCTTCAAGGCAGCACCGATTGCCCGGGAATCGGCAGCTTTCAGCGCGGCAATCAAAGCGTTTCTTGCAAAACTCTATGTCCCGATTTTCCTGGTGGTCGGCATTATCTATATTTTCATCTTCTCGGTTCGCATTCTGCCGGACCTTGGCGTTGTGCTGCTGAGCGCGATTCTGCAGTCGCTGATCACTTATAAAATCATGAAAGACGAAGACTTCCCGTATACACGGTCTTTTGAGTTTGCACAGGATCCCGGCACCGCCCGCATGTTCCTGCTGACGCTGATCATCGGCGCGTTCATCGGAGTCCATTTCATCTTCAGGATGTTTGACTTCGGCATCTATATTTATATGGTGTTGCTGCTAGTGGCAGTTGTTGTGGGGTGGCGTAAGACGTTTCCTGAGAATTTGAAAGCGGAGAAGTTAAAGGGAACTTCCAAAGCGGAAGTGAAGATTTAGGGAAACACCTCACTGGAGCGAGTGTTTCTATGAGATGTTTTTATGGAGAGTGAAAATTTTTGGTAATATTATACAATAAAATCGGTGTTAAATTGAATTGAGGAATTGGAAAGTATTCGTAGCGAATTGGAAAGTATTCCAGTCATTTTGGAAAGTATTTGAGTCAAACTGGAAAGTATTTAAGGCAATTTGGAAAGTAAGTCCAAAAAATGGAAAATAAAATTCTGATTTTTCATAACTTGATGCGTTGAATTCACTTAATGGACAGTATTTCATGGTTAACAGACAGTATTCTTGTTGAAATGGACAGTAAACATCAGTTAATGGACAGTAGTTGGCTTGCAACAGACAGTATATCCATAATATTGGAAATTTTACTTATCTCAAGCTCTTATCAGAAAATATCGTATCACAAAAATAAAGCAAGAAACTTCAGTTGGATGAACTGAAGTTTCTTGCTTTCTCTTTATCATTTTGATCAATAGCTGCAGCTCAATTTTCTGCTGGATCTTTCAACGTGTTCATTCTTATAAATTCTCCTATATTATAGCCCACCCAAGCACCGATAAACGGAAAGGCAGTTGAAGAGAAGTTTATTCCGGAATTATTGAAATCTCTTGTAAATATGAATACCGTAATAAAAACTGTTAGAGCAACAACTAAAGCTGCTTCCAATATTTTTCGCCGTTTCCAACGCTTTTCACCCAAACGGGCTTTATCAAATTCCTGTAGCCGTTTGCTTGTCTTTGTACCGATAAACCTTCCTGTCTTTAAGTTGTACGATATAATAGCTGCCAGTATCAATACAAGCATGTAAAAAACTCCGACGAAGAAATAGAGCTGTCCAAATTCTACAAAATAATTCAGCAATACGAATAGCAGGAGCATCCCAAGATTGTATTGGAGTAACTGCTTCATTTTAAGGCGCTTAACTTCTCGCAAGTCCCATTGCGTTTCTTCCATTTTATCTCCCCTTTAAATTCAACCATTTACTTAACTCAGCTATATACCTATAAACTAACTGTAACATAAATAGTCAGACTATTTTTAGGAGGAAAGGATTTAACAAAGAAAGTCAGGACATTTTACAGTCCGGACTTTCTTTCATTTTTATGAAGAAACCTTATCACTCGTTAATGCATGCGTATTTCCTTCAGTGTCCAAAAAGAACGCCATCCAGGTTTCAGCAGGACCGTTTTTGACGACACAATGGGGCGGACCGATGAATTCGATGCCGCGCGCTTGATAGTCTGTGTAGCTGAGGTCAATATCATCCACTTCAAAATAGAGAACAGAACTGGCGTGAGCAAACTCCTCTTTTTCCGGCAGGCTCAACATCAGGCGCAAGCCGCCGCAGTCGAAGAATGCCATCGTATCCGTATTGAAGAGCAGGGACAAACCTAATCGCTCTTTGTAGAATTCAATTGCCCGCGAAAGGTCTTTCACAGGCACGCCGATTTGATTGATTTTCTGGATCGTTGTTATTGTCATCGGTTTGCTCCTTCTTCCTGAAATTTCTCGATTTTTGCCATGATGTCTTTCATGATTTCGATGGAAGCAATAAGCTTCCCGGGAAGCTCCAAACTGTGTTCGGTGCCAGGCACCAACTGCAGCTCCATTTGTGAATTCGTTTTTAACTGATTCCAGCGTTCGGCATCATAATTCGGATCTTCATCGCCAATAAAACTGAGGGCTTGGTTCGGTAATGTCTGCATGGCGTCAAAAATATCCGGCCTTTTGATGAGCGGCGTCAGCCAAATGGCTTTGGCCTCGCGGAACAGGGGACGCTTCAGTTCGGAGGCCAACGCGATGGTGCCAAGCGATTTAGCGACCAGAGAGAAATTGTCATAGGATGCTTCGGCAACCACCCCTTCAATGATCTTTGCCACGTCAAAGCGAATCACGTCACTCAAATCCTCCGTCGAGTAATCATCGTAAAAGGCATCGTTATAACGGTAATTCACATTCAGCACGTCATAGCCTTTGTGAAGATAAATTTCCGTCGCGTAATGAAACAGCGGCGCCTGTGTCGTATACCCGCCGCCGGGCAGCATTACAGCAAGACTATTAGAGCCTTCTTCCTGCCGGATCAACAGGTAATGGACGGCATTGCCTCCAAATCCTTCAATAGTTCCTCTTAATAGCTTCATCAGCAACTCCCCCTATTATTTCCAGTATAGCGAAATTTCGGAATTATGAAACGGTAAATTTCTGATGAAAATAAAAAAACGCCTCATTGAAAGTAGAATGCTTTCTAATGAGGCGTTTCATTTTTAATTTGTGCGTGTACGGTTGTGCTTCATCATCATCAAACGGTAGCGGATGGTACAGCCGATGCAATAACCCATCAGCGCAACGCCGGCTGCTGCCATGACCATGATGCTGAAGAAGTAAGCGAGCGCCTGAATGCCTGTCGCGAAAAATACCAACGCCAATCCGAGACATACGGTCGCAATCCATTGATTGAACAATTGCTGGTCGCGGTCTTCCTGGATGTATTGGTTCGCCGGCTTCTTCAAAAGCGGCTTAGCGGCCATAATGACCGGGTTTTTCTTGGTGATCAATGTATAAACACCAACTGCAAAAGGCAGCAGGAGAATAGCAGGCGTAATAAGCAGTCCTGCGATAACGGACAATACGATGAAACTCTGATTGGTTTGGACGAGCGGTTTTGGAATCGTCATAACACAGCTCCTTTATTCTTTCACTCATTATACCAAGTGACTTGATAGGAATAAAGGGAATTGAACTGGCGAAACGCTACATCAGCTGCGTGATGAAAACGGTGGCAATGCCGAAATAAATCAGCAACGACAAGATGTCGTTGATCGTCGTGATCAGGGGACCGGAGGCGATGGCCGGGTCGATGTTTAATTTGAACAGGATCAATGGAATGATGGTGCCCGCCAGCGTCCCGATAATCAGCGTCAGGAGCAGAGAGCTGCCGACGACAAAGCCAAGCACGAGGTTGCCTTGCCAAAAATAGGCGATGGCGGTGATCAGCACGGCGCAAATCACGCCGATGATGATGCCGACCCATAATTCCCGGACGATCAATTTGATGCTTTGTTTGAAATCCGGTTTCTGCGATACAAGCCCACGCACGACAACAGCGAGTGACTGCGTGCCGGTGTTGCCTGTCATGCCCGCGATCATCGGCATGAAGAAAGTCAAAGCGACGACCGTTTCGAGTGTGTTTTCAAAGCGGCTGATGATGCCACCCGAAAACAGGCCGATAAACAATAACAGGATCAGCCACGGCAGGCGCCGATAAGCCGCGACAATCGGTTTTGTCTTGAAATCGATCGACTTACCCGAAGCGGATAGTTTCTCGATATCCTCATTGGCTTCCTGCATCACGACATCGATCACGTCATCGACAGTCACAACGCCGACGAGCCGGTTATCATCTTCAATAATCGGCAAGGAGACGAAATCGTAGCGGCTGATCAAATTCGCGACTTCTTCCTGATCGGTCAGCACGTCCGCCTTCACAACCCGGCTGTACATGACATTACGGATTTCTTCATCCAGCTCACCCAGCAGCAGATCCTTATAGGACACAACTCCTTCGAGGCGTTTATCCTCATCCACCACATACAGGTAGTTCAGGTATTCGGCAAAATGAACAAAATGCTTTATTTTATCGATTGCTTCCCGGATCGTGTAATGGCTGGGAATCCAGACATAGCGGTCATTCATGATGCGTCCCGCGGTTTCCGGCGGGTAGTTCATCAGGTTCTGGACAATCGATGATTCGGCGGTGTTCATATTCGCCAGCAGTTCATCGGCGCGGTGAGGTTCGATATCGGCAAGAAGCGATGCGAGGTCATCGTTGTCCATGCGGTCGAGGACTTCCTTGGATTTTTCGATGCCAAGCTTTTGAAGTA
>CAZGMW010000082.1:0-6963 GCA_964526895.1 uncultured Planococcus sp.
GGAAAACGAAGGTACTGGCAGTTTCTTCAATTGAACACACCGGTATTGAGGAAGTGGCAAAAATGCGCGCTGCCCGTGAAATCTGGGCCAAAATGATGAAATCATTCGATCCGGAGAATCCTAAATCTTTGGCATTGCGCACGCATTCTCAAACTTCAGGCTGGAGTCTGACTGAGCAGGATCCCTTCAATAATGTTACGCGTACATTGCTTGAAGCGAATGCTGCCGCTATGGGGCATACGCAATCCCTTCATACCAACGCGCTTGATGAAGCAATAGCGCTACCGACAGATTTTTCTGCTCGCATTGCCCGGAATACACAGCTGTTTCTGCAGGAAGAAACAGGCATGACCAATGTCATCGATCCATGGGGCGGTTCTTTTTATGTAGAAAGCCTGACAAAGCAATTGACCGATAAAGCATGGGAATTGATCGAGGAAGTGGAAGAACTCGGCGGTATGGCGAAAGCGATCGAAACCGGTTTACCGAAAATGCGCATAGAAGAAGCGGCAGCGAAAAAACAGGCTCAAATCGATTCCGGTGAAGAATCGATTATCGGCGTCAACCGTTATCGTCTGGACCAGGAAGATCCGATTGATATTTTGAATATCGATAATACGATGGTACGCAAAAAGCAGATTGAACGCATCGAGATGGCGAAAGCGAAAAGAGACAGCGATGCAGTAAAAAGGGTACTCGACGAACTCACAACTGCAGCTAAAGAAGGAAATGAAAATATCCTTGAATGTGCTGTAAAAGCTGCCCGCGAACGAGCGACACTCGGTGAAATTTCCGATGCGATCGAACTCGCATCCGGCAGACATAAGGCGGTGATCCGGTCGGTGAGCGGTGTATACAGTTCCAACTTCTCCAACCAGCAGGAAATTGAAACCGTCAAGGAAATGACGGAAGACTTTATTGAAAATGAAGGACGCAGACCTCGTATTTTAGTAGCTAAAATGGGACAGGATGGACATGATCGCGGCGCCAAAATTATTGCCACGGCATTTGCCGACCTGGGCTTTGATGTGGATATTGGGCCATTGTTCCAGACACCTGCCGAAACTGCCCAGCAGGCAGCTGAAAATGATGTCCATGTAATCGGTGTAAGTTCACTTGCGGCAGGACACAGGACATTAGTGCCTGACCTGGCAGCAGAATTGAAAAAACTAGGACGTGAAGATATTCTGATAGTGGTTGGAGGAGTGATTCCGGCACAGGATTATGAATTCCTTCGTAATAACGGGGCGAGCGCAATATTCGGACCAGGTACCGTGATTCCGGTTGCAGCCCAAAAAGTTATTGAAGAAATCTATGTGCGCCTGGGATACGAGGAAGTGGCGGACTGATGGAGCGCGACAACGGCTCTAGACGTGTCATGGACGGTGTGAATGCTGCGCATGACGGCATGGCGCCGGCGCCTCGGAAGAAGTTCAGAAAACCGCAAAAAAAGAATTTGAATATCCAGGAAATAGCTGAAGGTGTTAAAAGCGGTTCACGTTTATATTTAGGTAAAGCCATCACTTTGCTGGAAAGTTCGAATCCAAGCGATAAAAGTGATGGACAGGCTCTTTTGAATACTCTCTTGCAATATACCGGCAACAGCCTGCGTATTGGAATTACAGGTGTGCCGGGTGCCGGCAAAAGCACTTTCATCGAAACGTTCGGTGAAATGCTCACCGGAAACGGGTTCCGGGTCGCAGTTTTGGCGATTGATCCCAGTTCTTCAGTCACCGGAGGCAGCATACTCGGTGACAAAACCAGAATGGAGCAGCTGGCCAAAAATCCTAATGCTTTTATCCGTCCATCACCGACCGCGGGAACACTGGGTGGCGTCCATAAGAAAACCCGTGAAACGATGCTTTTGTGTGAAGCGGCGGGGTATGATGTCATACTGGTTGAGACGGTCGGAGTCGGCCAAAGTGAAACCTTGGTGCGGGGAATGGTCGATCTGTTCCTGTTGCTTGTTCTGACTGGCGCGGGAGATGAACTGCAGGGAATGAAAAAAGGGATTTTAGAACTGGCGGATGCAATCCTGGTCCATAAAGCCGACAGCGGCAACTTGCCATTGGCTGAAAAGACTGTTCGGGAATATAAGCAGATGCTTCATTTCCTTCAACCTGCCACTGAACAATGGAAAACGAAGGTACTGGCAGTTTCTTCAATTGAACACACCGGTATTG
This sequence comes from uncultured Planococcus sp., assembly GCA_964526895.1. Lineage (GTDB taxonomy): Bacteria > Bacillota > Bacilli > Bacillales_A > Planococcaceae > Planococcus. Next base: position 2,184 of record CAZGMW010000082.1, read on the forward strand.
AGGAAGTATGGGGAATGGCTAAAGAGTTTGAAGAAACAGCCAAAGAAAACGGTGTTTTTAATAAACGCAGACAAACTCAGACTAAAGATTGGTTCCGTTCAATGATTACCGACGAGTTATACGGAAGATTTTTCGAAGATGCAGACAAACGTAAAATGGTCAAAAAACTTGAACAGCAGATTCTGGATGAACAATTGACGGTGGCACAGGCGATCCAGCAATTATTCGAGTAAGCTCCTTTGCGGAACAAGCCGACACCTGCTATGATTATTACAGATAATAGAAGGAGTGATAGCTATGAGCATGGATTTTAATTTCCTTATGAATGATATAGCAACACAAGCACGCAAAGAACTTACTGACGGTGGCTATAAAGAATTGACGACACCTGAAGAAGTCACTGATGCACTCACAAAATCAGGCACCAGCCTGGTCATGATCAACTCGGTTTGCGGCTGCGCTGGCGGCATCGCAAGACCGGCAGCTCTTCATGCAATCCATTATGATAAACGACCGGATAACCTGTACACTGTTTTTGCTGGACAGGATAAAGAAGCGACAGCTCAGGCACGCGAGATTTTCGGCGACGACCATTTGCCGTCATCTCCATCATTTGCAATCGTAAAAGACGGGAAGATGGTGGACGAAATCGGACGCCACGAAATCGAAGGCCATGATCCAATGTCAGTCATCACACATATCCAGGCATTGTTTGAAGAGCATTGCAGCGAAATATAAAAAAGATAATGCCCCTCACAATGGGGCATTTTTTTATGTCAGGCTACGGGGAGCGATGAAGACTGAAACTTAAACGTTTATCAATCGGGTATCGAACATTAAAAACGGCAGTGGGTGTCATCATTGCAATCTCACTGGCGCAATTGCTGGATTTGGATTTTTATGTATCCGCCGGTATTCTGACGATCCTCTGCATACAGCCGACCAAGAAACGATCGATCCGCGCAGCGCTGTCCAGATTTATTGCAAGTCTGATAGCAATCATCTATGCAATAATATTTCTGGAAGGAATCGCTTACCATCCGGTGGTAGTCGGCATCATGATTCTCCTGTTTATTCCAGTGCTCGTCAGTTTGCGCTTTGCAGATGGATTCGTATCCAGTTCGGTCATCATTTTTCACATCTATAGTGTGGGCGATTTGACCGGAAGTTTGATTTTGAATGAAATTCTGCTGATGGTCATCGGTTTCGGAACAGCTTTGCTTGTCAATATGTACATGCCGAGCATCGAGAAGAAATTGGACGATTACCGCTACCAGATTGAAGTGCTATATGCGAAAATCCTGCACGAAATGGCGATTTATTTAAAGAATGGAAATGGCCATTGGGATGGCAAAGAGCTGATGGAGACTGAAGAATTATTGAAAAAAGCGAAAGCATTGGCCTATCAGGATGTGGAAAATCATGTGACCCGGCTGGAAAACAAATATTACCGCTATTTTGATATGAGGCAAGATCAATTTGAAATCATCGAACGCATCCTGCCGAAAATTTCGACTTTGCCGGTTCTCGTGAAGCATGCACAATTGATCGCGGATTTTCTCAATGATCTTGCGGACCATGTCCACGCCGGCAATACCGCTTATCATTATCTGGGCAAACTGGACAGGCTGAAAGAAGAGTTTTCAAATTTACCTCTTCCCCAAAGCCATGAGGAATTCCAGTCGATGGCCGCTTTATACCAGGTGGTCGAAGAATTGGATGCCTATCTCGAAATCAAGCAATCCTATAGAGGGTTTACAAATGAAAAAACGGCCGAGGAGTAATCCTCGGCCGTTTTCATGTTGGTTTTTATCAGAGTACAAAGCTTAAGCCCATCATCAAACTCGATAGAAGCATCAGGGCGACCATTGCGTAGACAATTACTTTTCGGAATGTTTGGTTTCTCATTTATGGATAATCTCCTTTATGTGCATTTGAACTTGTAGGTAGAATAACATAATTCTCTGTAATTTTGAAGAGGCAAGTGTTGAAGCTCAAATATTCTTCAACAACTAGAGTTTTTGACTGCAAATCGGTACAATAAGAAGGAAGCAAAAAAAAGGTGGGATAAAAGATGAAGAAAGTTGATCACATTGGCATCGCTGTGCGAAACCTGGATGACGTTCTTCCTTATTATACGGAAACGCTGGGTTGCCCCCTGTTGAAAATTGAAGAAGTCCAATCCGAAAAGGTTCGCGTTGCATTTATCGATGCAGGCAACATCAAACTGGAATTGCTGGAACCGATGGACGACAGCAGTGCCATCCATAAATTTCTGGAGAAAAAAGGGGAAGGCATCCATCATATAGCTTTCGGTGTCGAGAATATCGAACAGCGCATGGAAGAACTCAGAGAAAAAGGTGTCCGTTTATTGAATGAGCAGCCGAAAAATGGCGCAGGCGGAGCTTTGGTCGCTTTCATGCATCCGAAATCTTCAAATGGTGTGCTGTATGAATTGTGTCAGAAACAGTAGATAAGGGGTGTTAGTTGAATATGGATATCTATGAAAGAATAAATGAATTATACGATCGTAAGCGTAAGATTGAACTTGGCGGTGGTGAAGCAAGGATAGACAAGCAGCATGAAAAAGGCAAATTGACAGCACGTGAACGCATTGACTTGCTCGTTGATGAAGGATCTTTTGTTGAATTGAGCCCATTTGTTGAACATCGTACAGTGGACTTTGGCATGGCTGAAGGTCCAGGTGAGGGAGTTGTGACAGGATACGGCAAAGTTGATGGCCGGCCCATCTACTTGTTTTCACAGGACTTCACTGTTTTCGGTGGAGCTTTAGGTGAAATGCACGCTACGAAAATCGCCAATGTAATGGATCTTGCCGCCAAAAATGGTGCACCTTTCATCGGACTGAATGATTCCGGCGGGGCACGTATACAGGAAGGCGTATTGTCATTGGATGGCTACGGCAAGATTTTCTACCGCAATTCCATCTACTCAGGTGTGATTCCACAGATTTCTGTAATTTTAGGCCCATCTGCAGGTGGAGCAGTTTACTCACCAGCCATCACTGATTTTGTTTTTATGGTCGATAAAACGAGCCAAATGTTTATAACGGGTCCTAAAGTCATCGAAACCGTTACAGGTGAGAAAATTTCTTCCGAAGATCTTGGAGGATCCCGTGTACATACTGCCATCAGCGGCAATGCCCATTTCCGTTCTGGATCCGAAGAAGAAGTTCTGAACATGGTGCGCCGTCTGATCGCTTACCTGCCACAGAATAATCAGGAAATGCCGCCTCGTCTTGAAACAGAGGGAGATGATGATTACCGTCCGGATTTGGCGGATGTTGTCCCATTTGAAGCAATTCGCCCTTACGATGTCCGCAAAGTAGTTGAACAAGTGGTCGATAAAGAGAGTTTCATGGAAGTTCAGCCGGAGTTTGCCCGTAATATCGTTATCGGCCTTGCACGCATTAAAGGAGAGACGGTCGGGCTTGTCTGCAACCAGCCGAAAGTCATGGCCGGAGGACTTGATATTGATTCGTCAGATAAAGCGGCTCGCTTTATTCGTTTCTGTGATTCGTTCAACATTCCATTGATTACATTTGAAGATGTTACCGGATTTTTCCCGGGCATCAAACAAGAACATGGCGGAATCATCCGTCACGGCGCTAAAATTCTGTACGCCTATTCGGAAGCGACTGTTCCTAAAATGACTGTTATTTTACGAAAAGCTTATGGCGGTGCGTATGTGGCACTCAATTCAAAATCAATTGGAGCGGATTTGGTTTATTCGTGGCCAAATGCGGAAATTGCAGTCATGGGGCCTCAAGGAGCCGCCAATATCATTTTTGCGCGTGAAATCGATGCGAGCGATGATCCGGAAGCGACACGGGCTGCAAAAATCGAAGAATACCGTGAAAAATTCGCAAACCCTTATGTTGCAGCTGCCCGCGGCATGGTCGATGATGTCATTGATCCGCGTGAAACACGTATCAAATTGATCCAGGCTCTGGAAATGATGCGCCATAAAAAAGATACAAGGCCAGCGAAGAAACATGGCAATATGCCGCTGTAAGGAAAGGATGAGGACCAAATGCAAAAAGAAAGATTATTGAATGAATTTCTGGAATTGGTTCAAATCGATTCTGAAACAAAAAATGAAGGCAATATTGCCGAAGTCTTAAAAGTGAAACTTGAAGCTATGGGATTCCATATCGCAGAAGACGATTCTTCAGTGCGTAATGGACATGGAGCCAATAATCTGGTCGCAACACTTCGAGGTGCGGCAACAACTGTGCCTGCGGTCTATTTCACTGCACATATGGATACGGTCGTACCCGGCAATGGAGTGAAACCGCAAATTCGCGATGGTTATGTATATTCTGACGGCACTACGATTCTGGGAGCTGATGACAAAGCTGGTATTGCCGCGTTATTTGAAATGATTCGTTCCATCCAGGAAGAACAAATCGAACATGGCGATATTCAATTGGTCATAACAGCAGGGGAAGAAAGTGGACTTGCAGGAGCCAAGGAATTCGATTCTTCATTATTGTTCGCTAAATTTGGCTATGCTGTTGACAGCGACGGCAAAGTCGGCGGAATCGTGACTTCGGCTCCGAACCAGGCGAAACTATGGACGACCATCTATGGCAAGACAGCCCATGCCGGAGTAGCGCCTGAAAAAGGCGTCTCTGCCATCAATATCGCAGCTAAAGCCATCTCTTCAATGAAACTGGGCCGCATCGATTCTGAAACGACAGCCAATATCGGCCGTTTCGAAGGCGGTAAAGCAACTAACATCGTTTGTGAAGAAGTGA
>CAZGMW010000083.1:0-5696 GCA_964526895.1 uncultured Planococcus sp.
CAAGACCGGGGGCGTATCATATACGTACGATACAATAAGCCGGTTGGTGGAGCGGGAGCCTGATAAAGAATTTTATTTTATCATCGGTGGGGACTCGGTCTCAGAACTGAACTCCTGGCACCGCATCCATGAACTGGCCGCATTGGTTCAGTTTGTCGGCATTGGACGGCCAGGCTATGAGGCGGTTACCGATTTTCCAGTGATGATGATCGATTCACCTGAAATGCATCTTTCTTCGACAATGTTGCGTGAAAGAGTCGCAACAGCTCGGCCATTGACGTTTTTCGTGCCGGACAAAGTCGAAGCCTATATCCGGAAGGAGAGGTTATATGGATCTGAGCCAGATGCTTCAACTCGTTAAAAACAGACTGCCTGATAACCGCTATGCACATGTCGTCAGAGTGATGAACATGGCGAATGCACTGGCGACTCGCTTTGAAGTTCCGCAAGAAAAAGCACAAATAGCTGCTGTTTTGCATGATGTTGCAAAATTTTCCGGTCGCGAATGGATGAAATCCATCATTGTGAAAGAAAATATGGATCCAATGCTGTTGGATTATCATTCGGAATTATGGCATGCCCCGGTTGGAGCATATGTCGCCTCTACTGAATTCGATATAAAAGATGAGGATATTCTGAATGCCATCCGTTATCATACAACCGGCCGCGCAGGCATGTCTGATCTCGAAAAAGTGATCTATATTGCTGATCTAGTGGAACTGGGCAGGAAATTTAACGGCGTCGAAGAATTACGTCAATTAAAAGAACAGGGATTGGATGTTATGATGGAAGCCTGCGTCAAACACAGCATCGATTTTCTGGTATCAAAAAATCAGCCGGTTTATCCGGATTCACTGAAGTGTTATGAATACTTCGTGCAACAGAAAGGGAAAGTGAAAGAATGACTGAACATACATTATTGCAAATGGCTTATCAAGCTGCCGAGGATAAAAAAGCGGAGGACATCGTAGTCCTTAATATGGAAGGAATTTCCCTGCTTGCAGATTATTTCGTTATCTGCAGCGGAAATTCAGATCGACAGGTTCAGGCAATTGCGCGTGAACTGATTGAAAAGTCAAACGAAGCTGGCAATGAAGTCAAAAGTGTAGAAGGTTTTGACTCTGCACGTTGGATCTTAGTCGATCTTGGCGATGTTGTAGCACATGTCTTCCATAAAGATGAACGTTCATATTACAATCTGGAACGCCTCTGGAGAGAAGCGCCTGAAATGGAAATATGAGTTACGGCAAATTCGCTTCAATTTATGACAGTTTGATGCAGGACATTCCATATGAACAATATGTCGAATGGGTGGCTTCCCGGAAAACATCCGGGAAGCTGCTGGATCTTGCTTGTGGCACAGGGACTCTGGCCCAGCTTTTCTCTGAACTTGGTTATGAAGTGACTGCCAGTGATCTATCCGAGCAAATGCTGACAATGGCGAATCAGCGATTCCATGAAGCGAACCTTCGTATCCCGACCTATCAACTGTCCATGGACAATTTGGAAGGACTTCGAGGTTTTGATGTTGTGACGATCGCGATCGATTCGCTGAATTACCTGAAAAATGGCGAACAAGTGCAGAAAACTTTCAATGAAGTGCATAAAGCTTTAAATGAAGATGGTATGCTTTTCTTCGATGTGCATTCACCTTATAAAGTAGACGAAGTCTATATGGACAGTCCGTTTATACTTGATGATGAAGAAATCTCTTTTATTTGGCACACTGAACCTGGCAAGGCGAAGCATAGTGTCGTTCATGATATCACTTTTTTTGTTCATCAACAGGAAGAACTTTATCAGCGATTTGAAGAAACGCATGAGCAGCGGACCTTCCCGGTCTCAACGTACACCACGTGGTTGAAAGCCGCTGGTTTTGTCATCGAATCAGTGACAGCCGATTTTACTGATGCTGAACCATCAAGGGAAAGCCAACGTATTTTCTTCTGTGCCAGGAAAGTATAAAAAACCGCCATTTGGCGGTTTTTTTTATTCATTATTTTCTTTACTATACAGATAGACATGCAGTTTGAAAAAATGTATAATTCAGTCAGCTTCCATTTGATTGCTCCCGCTGGAAAGAGGGATGCAAACTGAATATTCAACAGTTTTTCAGTAAACACAGCCGACTGCTGATCCCCGCTGCAGTCATACTTATGCTGGCTCTTTATTTTTTATTTCCCCATGGCGAACCCGAAGAGATCGTTGCGGCGCCATCCGATCTGATAGAAGCTGAACCCTCTCAGCCGAGTGAAACCCCAACCTTAACCAATGAACCTGCAATCACTGCCGGTACGGTGGCAGATAGAATTCTTGTAGAAATAAAAGGCAACGTCAAACAACCTGGAGTATTTGAGTTAGCTGCAGATTCACGGTTGCATGATGCCATAGACCTTGCTGGCGGCTTTTTGCCGGAAGCTGATACGGTCTCTTTAAACATGGCGATGAAACTGGCCGATGAAATGAGCGTATATGTTCCGAAAGTCGGTGAAACTGTAATAACACCTCCAGTAGTTGCTTCTTCACCAGCTCAGGCAACGGGTCCGTCAGGCGGCGGGCTTATAAACATCAACACTGCAGATGAAACTGGTCTGACGGACTTGCCAGGCATCGGCCCTTCAAAAGCGGCTGCCATTATTGCATACCGGGAGGAAAATGGTCCGTTTTCGTCAATTGATGCACTAAAAGAAGTCACCGGTATAGGAGACAAAACATTCGAGCAATTGAAAGATTCAATTTCGATAAACTGATTGTTGACGTACTTAATGCCTCTGCTAAACTTATACTATTAGTAAAAAGCAGGGGGCAATTCAAATGAAGCGAATAACTTGGGATCAATTTTTCATGGCACAAAGCCATTTGCTCGCATTACGGAGCACATGCACCCGACTGGCTGTAGGGGCCACCATTGTCCGCGATCGCCGGATTATTGCAGGCGGTTATAATGGATCGATTTCCGGAGGCGACCATTGCATCGATAAAGGATGTTATGTGGTTGATGGCCACTGCGTCCGGACAATACATGCTGAGATGAACGCTCTTTTGCAATGTTCAAAATATGGTGTCAGCGTCAGTGGAGCGGACATATATGTAAGCCATTTTCCGTGTCTTCAATGCACAAAATCGATTATACAGGCAGGAATTTCCCGTTTATATTATGCAGCGGATTACAAGAATCATGAATATGCCATCGAGTTATTGGAGCAGGCAGGAGTGGAAGTTGTCCAGGTCATCTTCGACGAACGGCAAATCGATTTTTTAAGTGTTGAAAAAGCGGCACTTTATATGGAATTGATCGGTAAGTTGAAGGAAAAAGGCGGAAGCGATGAAGAATTGGCCCATTATAATGAACGGGTGAAACAATTATTCGGAGAAGAAATCGAAGTCTGAGCGGTAATTACATCATATATTTCGCCGCAGCAGCGGCAGTTACTACAATAGCAGCGCATGATGCACCAGGAATTTCAGTGTTCATGCCGCTGCTTTTTTTGTGGATGATTTGGAAACAGGAAAGTCTCCCGCTTTTAATCGCAGTACTCATTTTTGCTTGTTTCACTTACTTCATCCAGGATCAGCGGCACACAGCAATGCCGGTATATGCCGGGGATTATGAGGGGGCAGCTTCGTTCAAGGACGGATATAAAGTTGATGGCGATACTGTCAGAGGATTTTTGGAGCTTGAAGATGGTGGTGTTGTATATGCCAGATACCGATTTGATACGCCTGAAGAAAAAGAACAGAAAATCGATTTGCTCCATAATTCGGTTTTGAGCGTTTCAGGGGTTTTCGAAGAACCCAGGATTCCCTCCCATGAATATGCGTTCGACATGAAGCGTTTCTTGAAAAGTAATGGTGCTTCATCCACTTTTAAGATCAATAAACTCGAATATCTGGAAACTTCAAAAGGGTTTTTGGCGGCGATGTCTGATCGGAGGCAAAAATTAAAGCATCATATTCGCCAGCATTTTCCTGACAGTTTGACTGCCGAAGCGGAGGCTTTATTGATCGGTGAAAGAGAAACGACCAGCCCCGACCAGCAAAGAATCCAACAAACACTCGGAATTACCCATCTGTTCGCTATTTCCGGTCTTCATGTAGCCATTATCAGCGGTCTTCTGTATTTTCTGATGATACGGCTCGGCATTAGAAAAGAAGATGCCATGCTGATATTATTGGCCATTTTACCTTTATATGCATTAATTGCCGGAGGCGCGCCTTCTGTCTGGCGTGCCGTAACGATGACAGAAGCTGTCTTGCTGTTTCGGCTTTTCCGGTTTCGGATGCCGATAGCGCATATTCTTTTGTTAAGTTTCATATTATTCATTCTAATAGACCCTTACATCATCTATAAAATCGGATTCCAGCTTTCGTATGGAGCAAGTTTCGGCATCATTTACTCCATGAAGCTTTTAGAGACAGTCGAGTCGCCGGTCAAGCAGGGTCTATTGATCACTTTTTTGTCCCAATTCACTCTTTATCCGATTTTATTGATTCATTTTTACGGATTATCGCTTTCCTCTTTTTTGGTTAACAGCTTGTTTGTGCCGCTGTATACCTTAGTGATCCTGCCTATCAATATACTGCTGCTGATTTTGACATTCGTTTTCCAGCCGTTTGCTGATTTTATTTTTTATTTTTATGAACCATTCCGGAATTTCCTTGGCCAATGGACAGCCTGGCTTGCAGAATGGCCCCATCAAATGTGGATGCCGGGAAAACCAGAAGGTGCTATTTTGGTGGCTATGATAACCGGTATTATCTTGTTTTACAGTTTTGTGGAAAAAGGCTTCAGATGGTGGCATGTTGCCGTCGGAATTCTACCGGCTATTGTCTTCACTGCTTTGCCATATTTTGACGGAGCGATGCGGATAACTTTCATCGATGTTGGGCAGGGGGACAGTGCGTTGGTGGAGTTGCCCTACAGAAAAGGAATTTATCTGATTGATACGGGAGGGCTGCTCCGGTTCGGCAGGGAAGGGTTCGACGACAGTGAACGTCCTTTTGAAATTGGCAGGCAAGTGGTTGCTCCTTTTTTGCATGGCAATGGAGTTTCGAGTATCGATACTCTTGTTCTGTCTCATCCTGATGCCGATCATGCGGAAGGGGCGGAGGAAATTCTTGAATTGTTTAAAGTGGAACAGCTCCATATGACGCCGGGATCACAGTCAACAGATTTAGCTGTTGGACTGGAGCAGGATCTGAAAGGGGTGGAAGTCCGCCAACCGGGCGCAGGAAGCAGTTGGCAGCATGGACAAACGAAATTCACTTATTTAAGTCCGGATGACGGAATTTATGATGGCAATAACGATTCCCTTGTTTTATTCATGGAATTTGAAGAATGGAAAGTGCTTTTTACGGGTGATCTGGAAGTGAGCGGAGAAAATGAGATACTGCAGAAGTATGAAGGTTTGCTCGTGAATACTACTATATTAAAAGTAGGGCATCACGGCAGCAAGACCTCAAGCGGCGAAAATTTCTTGAGTAAATTGGATCCTGAACTTTCGATATTTTCAACTGGAGAAGGCAATAGATATGGCCATCCTGCCGAAGAAGTCAAAGAAAGATTTCAGCGCCTCGAGCTTCCGACGCTTAATACCGCAGAGCAAGGGACCATCAAAATCGTCTTTAAAAATGGCGCTTATACCATATCCACGATGAAATGAAAAAAGGTTCCGGCTGAATAGCCGGAACCTTTT
>CAZGMW010000083.1:5796-6931 GCA_964526895.1 uncultured Planococcus sp.
ATTACAATGCCACGTATTGAACGACTGCAGCGACGATGAAGATAGCTGCGAAGAACACGAATGATACCACAAATCCCATACCGGCATCGATTGCGTCGTTACGCTTCGATTGTACATTATTTTCAAATTCATTCATGGCTATCCCTCCTAATTCCCTCTAATTATAAGCTACTGAATCCGAAAAATCCACATAGAACTTTATTAAAACGGTTGAAATACCCGCACGTCACAAAAAAGACAAATCCCACAAATGGCTGTAAATCCGATATAGTAGAAGAAGGAGGCGGAAATATGATCACTTCGATTTGGAAATCGATACGCAGCGGCCAGATTGACCCTGTGTATCTTCTTATAGGAACAGAAAGTTATTTTATAGAAAAAACTTTGGATTTACTGAAATCCAGTTTGACTCATGCGGGAGAACTTGAATTGTCATTTTTTGATATGGAAGAAGTTCCCGTGGACCACGTTATCGATGAAGCGGATACCATTCCGTTTTTCAGCGACAGGAAGCTGATCATCGCAAAAAACGCCTCTTTTTTAAAAGCGGCTGAACGCGGCAAGGAGAAAATAAATCATGACATGAAAATTCTGGAGCAGTGGCTGGAAAATCCGCCGTCCAGTTCCGTTACGGTTTTTGTAGCTCCTTATGAAAAATTGGACGAACGGAAAAAAGTGGTCAAGCTGATGAAACAGCATGCGGTAGTAGTGGAGGCAAAAGCACTCCAAGCAAACGATCTGGAATCCTGGCTCGCGCATGAAGCCAAATCTTTCGGCAAGGAAATCAGCAGGGACGCAGTGCGTAAGCTTGTGGAAATGGCGGGTACGAATCTGACCTTGCTGTCTTCGGAAATCGAAAAAATGTCGCTTTATCTCGGCGCGGAAGGTGAAATCACGGAGGAGTTGGTCGAGCAGATGACCGCCCGGACGCTCGAACAGGATGCGTTCAAAATGCTGCAGGCATATCTGGATGGAAACATCAGCCAGGCACTGAGCGTCTATTATGATCTTCTCAGACAGAAAGAAGAGCCGGTAGCACTTGCCGCGCTGCTGTCTTCTCAAATCCGTTTCATGGTCCACGTCTATTATCTGCAAAAAAAGGGCTACCATGCCCAGCAAATCTCCAAACAACTGA
>CAZGMW010000084.1:0-6705 GCA_964526895.1 uncultured Planococcus sp.
GGGGAAGGTAAGACCCTGACATCGACCATGGCTGTTTATCTGAACGCAATCAGTAAAAAAGGCGCGCATGTTGTTACGGTCAACGAATATTTGGCCAGCCGTGACGCGGAAGAGATGGGCAAATTGTATACATGGCTAGGATTGACAGTCGGCCTAAATGCAAACAGCTTGACTAAAGAAGAAAAACATCAGGCTTATATGGCTGATATCACGTATAGCACAAATAATGAACTTGGTTTTGATTATCTGCGTGATAATATGGTTCTTTATAAAGAAGATATGGTTCAACGTCCACTGAACTTTGCCGTAATCGATGAAGTCGATTCCATTTTGATCGATGAAGCACGTACTCCATTGATCATTTCGGGCCAGGCTGCCAAATCTGCACAGCTTTATATGCAGGCGAATGCATTTACTCGTATGATGCGCAAAGATACTGATTACACGTATGATGAAACGACAAAAGGAGTCGTTTTGACAGAAGATGGCATCGAAAAAGTGGAAAAGGCGTTTAATATCGAGAATCTCTTCGATATCAACCACGTCCGCTTGAACCATGCCATCAACCAGTCATTGAAAGCTCACGTTACGATGCATAACGATGTTGATTATGTAGTGCAGGACGGCGAAGTGGTCATTGTTGACCAATTTACAGGCCGTCTGATGAAAGGCCGCCGTTATTCCGATGGTCTGCACCAGGCGATTGAAGCAAAAGAAGGCCTGGAAGTCCAGAACGAATCCATGACTATGGCTACCGTCACTTTCCAGAACTTCTTCCGCATGTACGATAAATTATCAGGCATGACAGGTACAGCAAAGACAGAGGAAGAGGAATTCCGGAATATTTATAATATGTTCGTTATTGCAATTCCAACGAACAAACCGATCGTTCGGGATGACCGGGTCGATTTGATCTATGCGACGACTGACGGGAAGTATAAGGCAGTAGGCGAGGATATTGCCGAGCGCCATCAAAAAGGACAGCCGGTGCTGGTTGGTACAGTTGCCATTGAAACTTCGGAAATTATTTCCAATTACTTGACGAAAAAAGGCATACGACATTCTGTACTGAATGCAAAAAACCATGCCCATGAAGCTGAAATCATTCTGAACGCAGGCCAAAGAGGCGCGGTTACGATCGCAACTAACATGGCTGGGCGCGGTACGGATATCAAGCTTGGAGAAGGTGTAGTTGAAGCAGGCGGACTGGCTGTTCTCGGTACAGAGCGCCATGAGTCACGCCGCATCGATAATCAGCTGCGAGGCCGTTCCGGACGTCAGGGAGATCCGGGTGTTACCCAGTTCTATCTTTCATTGGAAGATGATCTGATGCGTCGTTTCGGTTCGGATGCGATGCGCAATATGATGGGCAAACTCGGTATGGACGATTCCCAGCCGTTGCAATCGCGCATGGTCACCCGTTCTGTGGAATCAGCCCAAAAACGCGTGGAAGGCAATAACTTCGATGCCCGTAAACGTTTGCTTCAATACGATGATGTTCTTCGCCAACAGCGCGAAATCATCTATAAAGAACGTATGGAAGTTCTTGAAACAGAAAATATGCGCGCTTTGGTTGAGAATATGATCGATAATACGATCAACCGGGTCGTTTATTCGCATACGACTGATGAAAAACCTGAAAATTGGCATTTAAAATCGCTTTCTGATGTAGTTGGCGCTAATCTATTGCCTGAAGATACTGTGTCTGAAGCTGATTTACAAAATAAAACGCAGGAACAATTAATCGATTTCATCAAAGCGGAAGTTACAAAACGCTACGATGAAAAAGAAATTGAAATGACTCCGGAACGTATGCGCGAATTCGAAAAAGTTGTCCTTCTCCGTTCAATCGATTCAAAATGGATCGACCATATTGATGCGATGGATCAATTGCGCCAAGGAATCCATTTGCGTGCTTATGGCCAGAATGATCCATTACGTGAATACCAGCATGAAGGGTTTGCAATGTTTGAATTGATGGTGGAATCCATTGAAGACGATGTTGCGAAATATGCTATGAAAGCGGAAATCCGCGATAATTTACAGCGTGAAGAAGTTGCCAAAGGACAGGCAGTCAATCCGAAAGAAGGAGACGAAGCGGTTAAGCAGAAAAAAGCGCCAATTCGCAAAGACTCCCTTATCGGCCGAAATGACCCATGCCCATGCGGCAGCGGCAAGAAATTCAAGAATTGCCATGGCACAATTGCATAAGTAATTCCCTAATTGCCGAAGAGCTCTTTGCTCTTCGGTGTATTTACGGGGAAATTTCATAAAGTATTAATGTTGGTGCTGAAGGAGCGGCGCATTGCACCGACTTCAGCGCTAACCGGGCGCTTGCGCTTTTCTTATGAGGAGGAAATATATAATGATGGAATTAGCAGATATCCGAAACGAGCTCGACAAATCTTCCGCAAAACTAGCGGACTTCAGGGGGTCTCTTTGACTTAGAAAACAAAGAGGCCAGAATTCAGGAATTGGATGAGATGATGATCGATCCCGATTTTTGGAACAACCAGGAAGCAGCGCAAATCGTCATTTCAGAATTGAATGGCTTGAAAGAAATCGTCAATACCTACCACGATTTTGTGGAATCCCAGGAAAATATGGAGATGACGCTCGAGCTTTTGCGCGAGGAAATGGACGAAGAATTACACGAGGATCTCAGTGAAGAACTCAAGGAATTTAAATCCAAACTAAACGACTATGAACTTCAGATGCTGTTGAGCGAACCATATGATAAAAACAACGCGATCCTGGAATTGCATCCTGGAGCAGGTGGGACAGAGTCTCAGGACTGGTGCTCCATGCTTCTTCGGATGTACACTCGCTGGGCAGAAAAACGCGGCTTTAAAGTGGAAACACTCGATTATCTGGCGGGTGAAGAAGCAGGTGTCAAGTCGGTTACTCTTGGCATAACAGGCCACAATGCATACGGTTACCTGAAAGCGGAAAAAGGGGTTCATCGCCTTGTCCGCATTTCGCCTTTTGACTCTTCTGGCAGACGCCATACTTCTTTTGTTTCATGCGAAGTCATGCCGGAATTTACTGGAGAAATTGAAATCGATATCCGTACGGAGGATTTGAAAATTGATACGTACCGGGCAAGCGGCGCCGGCGGGCAGCATATCAACACGACTGATTCAGCTGTCCGTATTACTCACCTTCCAACAGGAGCAGTGGTTACGTGCCAGCAGGAACGTTCTCAGATTAAAAACCGTGAAAAAGCGATGCAGATGCTGAAAGCGAAACTCTATGCATTGAAGATCGAAGAACAGGAAGCTCAACTTCTTGAAATTCGTGGAGAGCAAAAAGAGATCGGATGGGGAAGCCAGATCCGTTCTTATGTGTTCCACCCATATTCAATGGTAAAAGATCACCGCACAAATTTTGAAACCGGAAATCTTCAAGCCGTTATGGATGGAGACATTAGCGGCTTCATCAACTCGCTGCTTCGTTCGAGAATGTGATAATCCAGAAATCCCGTAAGCGGAAGCTTGCGGGATTTCTTTGCTTTATCCAGATGAAGTTCACAAGCGGTCGCCTCTTTGGTATACTCTGACAGGGCTTATCATCAGTATTGCCCGAAAAGAATATTGCACAGGAAAGAGGCACTGAAAATTTATGGGTAAGAAAAATCAACGCAATAGAAAAGATGCACATCCATTTTTAACGGAATTTATGGATTACATATATGTCATCATCGGCTCAGCACTGGTTGCGATTTCGTTCAATGTGCTCTTACTGCCGAACGAAGTGGCGTCTGGCGGAGTCAGTGGAATCAGTACAATCTTATTCGGTTTGTTCGAGTGGAAACCGGCATTTGTTCAATGGGCATTTAATATTCCTTTGTTCATAGCTGGGGTGGTTCTGCTCGGCAAGAATTTCGGATTAAAATCTGCTGCAGGGACAATTTTTCTTCCTTTTGTCGTCTATTTGACGGAAGACTGGGAAGCATGGACAATGAATCCGTTGTTGGGATCTTTATTCGGCGGTATTTTAGTCGGCCTTGGGCTGGGCATTGTATTCCGGGGGAAAGCATCCACAGGAGGAACGGATCTGGCTGCCCAAATTATCACGAAATTCACTGGTCTGACACTTGGTACAAGTATTGCCTTAATCGATGGGTTGATTGTCATCGCTGCAGCAATAGTCTTTGATATCGAGCGTGGCCTATATGCATTGATCGGCCTTTATGTCACTTCTAAGACCATCGATTTGGTGCAGGTCGGTTTTGGGCGGTCAAAACTTGTATACATAATAACAACAAAACAAATGGAAATTCGCGATGCTATATATGAAGAAGTGGACCGGGGTGTGACAAAGCTGACGGCAACCGGTGGGTATACCGAATCCGAACGGCCGATTTTAATGGTGGTCGTCCACCAGACCGAGTTTACTAAATTGAAACAAGTTGTTAAGAATATTGATCCTGCAGCTTTCGTCATTGTCTCTGATGCTTCGGAAGTTTTGGGAGAAGGTTTCAAACGCGCTTAGCTTAGGTATACTTCAAGTAACGGAAAATTCAAAGGAGGCAATAATTATGAAGAAAAGTTTGATGGCGTTATTATTCGGGACGGCACTTGTTCTCGGAGCATGCGGAGAAGAAGAAACTGTAGAGCCGGAGATAGTGGAAGAAACTCCTGAAGAAACTCCCGGTGAGGGAGAGCTTGCAGTTGATGCGGAGGAAGTCATTAGCCAAAACTGTATTTCCTGCCACGGCGAAAATTTAGAAGGACAAGGGAATTTCCCTTCTCTTAACGATGTGGGATCACGACTGTCGGAAGAAGAAATCCTGACAGTGATTCAAGAAGGAAAAGGAGCAATGCCCCCAGGAATTATTGACGGTGAAGAAGCGGTAGCAGTGGCTGCCTGGTTAGCTGAACAGCAATAAACAATGAAAACCGGCTGAAAAGCCGGTTTTTTTATGTATAAAAAGCAATTTTTATGAGAATGTCCGATTAGTCAAATGTGATGGATTCAACCGTTATTCCCACCTATATTTTTCTTGCGCATCTGTTTTTTGAAAGCGATTGTCCGAACGGAAGAGAGATTCGCTTTGTGCGGAGACTTGCCGAAATAGTGGAAGAAAGAAGTTCTGTATCTAATAAAATTATATTAAAATACATCGGTAATTTTAAAATAGAATTAATATTATTAGGTAAAAAGCCTGTGTTAAAATTCAAAAACATATCAATGTGCTTATAATTTATTGCAATATTAGACCCGATTTGAAACAGAACTGTAATATAAAACAGGTTTTAAAAGTGCTACAATGGGTTTGCTGGTTTTTTAGAACATTTAATGTTTTTGTGAAATACAATTTATATAGGTGGTTATTAAATGATACAAATGAAGAACGTCTATAAAAAATATCCGAACGGCATTGTGGCTCTCAACGGTATGAACGTTGAGATCAAGCAAGGCGAGTTTGTATACATAGTAGGTCCAAGTGGAGCCGGTAAATCGACTTTCATCAAAATGATGTATCGTGAAGAAAGCCCGACTTCAGGACAAATGCTAGTCAATGGAGTAAATCTTGCAAAAATCAAACGTAAGAATGTCCCTCTGCTCCGCCGACAGATCGGCGTAGTATTCCAGGATTTCAAATTACTGCCAAGATTGAATGTCTATGAAAATGTAGCCTTCGCTTTGGAAGTTATTGAAGAAAAACCGGAAGCTATTCGCAAAAGGGTCCTTGAAGTACTTGACCTCGTTGGCTTGAAGCACAAAGCTCGGATGTTCCCGAGAGAATTATCCGGCGGTGAACAACAGCGGATTTCAATTGCCCGTTCAATCGTCAACACTCCAAAAGTGGTGATTGCTGATGAACCGACCGGCAACCTTGACCCTGAAACTTCATGGGATATCATGAATCTTTTTGAACGCATCAATGCAAGTGGAACAACCATTTTGATGGCGACACATAACCGGGAAATCGTTAATACAATGAGACACCGCGTCATTGCCATCGAAGGCGGGCTAATTGCCCGTGATGAAGTTGGAGGTGATTACGGCTATGAAGGCTAGAACTTTAACACGCCATTTCCGTGAAAGCCTTAAAAGCCTCGGACGCAACGGCTGGATGACATTTGCATCCGTCAGCGCAGTCACTGTCACACTGCTTTTGGTCGGAGTATTCGTCCTGATCATGATGAACTTGAACAAAGTAGCCGATGATCTCGAAAATGATGTGGAAATAAAATCCTACATTTCGCTTGAAACCGATGAAGTGGTTGTCAGTGAGATAGAAACAGCAATTAAAGGAATGTCCGGTGTTGAATCAGTCGTTTTCTCCACTAAAGAAGAAGAACTTTCGGATTTGGTATTAGACTTTGGTGATGAATTCAGGCTTTTTGAGCAAAACAATCCTCTATTGGATGTTTTCTATGTAAAAGCGACAGAACCTCAGCAAACAGCCAAAGTCGCAACTGAGCTTTCCGCATTGGAAGGCGTCGAAAAAGTGGTATATGGGGAAGACAAAATTGAGAAATTATTCACTTTCTTGAATGCCGGACGTAACGTCGGTCTTGTGTTGATCCTTGCTTTATTATTTACCGCGATGTTCCTGATTTCAAACACAATCCGCATCACAATTGTTGCGAGACGCCATGAAATTGAAATCATGAAACTGGTCGGAGCAACAAACTGGTTTGTCCGCATCCCATTTATCCTTGAAGGAATGTGGCTTGGATTGCTTGGCTCGAT
>CAZGMW010000085.1:0-6650 GCA_964526895.1 uncultured Planococcus sp.
AGCGAGGGAACCTGTGTCACCCATAAATACTTTTGCAGGGTACTTGTTGAAAATAAGAAAGCCGATCAACGCGCCAGCTGTGATAAATGTAAATAAAGCGATTGCAGCTTCATCTTGTCGGATGGCTAAAACTCCGAATGCTGCAAAAGCGACTGAAGCTGTTCCTGCCACCAGACCGTCGAGGCCATCCGTCAAGTTGACAGCATTTGAAAAGCCGACAAGCCAAAAAATGGTGAACAACACATAAATGGCTGACAATTCAATAGATATGGCCGTAAATGGTATAACCAGACCCGTATCGAATTCGATCATCCCGAGCAACAAGAAAGACACAACTGCTATGACGATCTGAGCTATCAGCTTTTGAAGAGAAGTCAATCCCAGATTGCGCTTCAGAACGACTTTGATAAAGTCATCCAGGAAGCCGATCAATCCATAGCCGAACAGCACCATCAAAAGAATCATCAATTCAACTGTAAGCAAATCCATGAAAATTGCTACGCCAAATGACGTTAAAATAATCGCTATTAGGAATACCAGCCCCCCCATTGTCGGGGTACCTGTTTTTTTCATATGCGATTCAGGTCCCTCTTCACGTATGCTTTGCCCGAATTTCATTTTTTTAAGCAAAGGAATGAATACAGGCATCAATCCAGCAGTCAGCAATAACGCAATTCCAAATCCAAGTAATAAATAAACTTCCATAAATTTTCTCCTTTAAACATCTTCCTATTCAGATGTATCTTCTATAATTATTTCTTCACTAGCTTCTTCCGGTATACCTTCTGGACCATCAGTCATCTGAACTTTATATGAGTCACCAGGCGTCTGAAGACGGATGACTACAGGTTCAGCGGCAGCCACGGAAGTTCCTGCTGACAGGCTTTGGCTTACGGCATAACCCTGTCCTACAATTTCCAATGATAATCCGCTGAGAGATTGAAAAGCAAGCAATTCCCGTTTGGACCAACCGTTGAAATCAGGCAATACTGTATCGCCTTCAGTTTTTAGAATCACAGTTTCGCCGGCCAGCAACTTTTCCCCTTTTCCAGGATATTGTCCGATGACTTCGCCTGCTGCTCCAGTCGTAACCACTTGAACATTCTTAGCTCCCAGTTCAGCTATGGCTGCCTCGGAAGATTTCCCGGAATAATCGCCGATCTCTATAACCGGTATTTCTTTTGTTTCTTCCGGTTCGATATTCAAATATTTCAATCCATTCTCCATTACGGAAGTGAAAATTTCCGCTACTGGCATCGAACCATGTTCGGTCACAGCCATTTCCGGCTGTTGAACACCTACATACATGACCAGTTCCGGATCTTCTGCCGGTGCCATGCCGACGAAGGAGAAAAGATAATTATCTTTTCCGGTCATATACCGGCCGTCATTCCCCGGTATTTGGGCAGTGCCTGTTTTACCTGCTACGGTATAGTCCTGCAATGCAAAACGTTTGCCTGAACCCTCTTCGGCGGTAATTGTTGAAGCCATGACATCGCGGACAATCTTGGCAGTTTCTGCAGAAACCGGTTGGCCAGCTTCTTCCGGTTCGCCTTTAAGAGTCACTTCGCCGGTGTCGGGATTTTTTATTTCATCAATTATATAAGGTTTCATCATGACACCATCATTAGCAAAAGCTGTAGTGGCCTGAATCATCTGGATAGGGGTGACTGTCGAGCCCTGTCCAAAAGTCAGCGTAAGTTTATTGATCTCCCGTTCATCGAGGATTTTCCCGGCAGCTTCTCCCGGAAGATCAATGCCGGTTTTTTTACCGAAACCGAAAGCATCGATGTAATTCATAAAGTTATCCGACCCAATACGTTCCAGCAAATAAGCCATGGAAACGTTGGAAGAACGTTGGAAGCCTTCCAGGAAACTTATTGTTCCCCATCCTTTTCTGCCATTATGGTCTCCTATAATTGTGTTGCCGAATTGATAGGAACCAGACTGGAACGTCTCATTCGGATTCCATTTCCCTTCTTCAACAGCAGCCGCCAATGTAAACATCTTCATCGGTGAACCCGGCTCGATAGTCAATTGGATGCTTTCGTTCAACCAATTCTCAGAAAGTCCTTCGCGTGTATTGGGGTTGAATGAAGGACGCTGGGACATCGCCAGAATTTCACCTGTTTTCGGATTGGCGATCATAGCGATCATCCGCTCAGGATTATACTTTTCTTCTACAGAAGACATTGCATCTTCAAGGAAGTTTTCCAATGTCTTATCTAAAGTCAACTTGATGTCTGAGCCATCTACAGCCGGTGTAACAGCCGGTTCGCTATTTGGCAATAAGAATCCCCATGTATCAGTATCGAATTCCATTTTGCCGTTTTGGCCTGTCAAAATGTCATCATAAATCAATTCGAGCCCCATTTTCCCTTTTGTCGCCATTTCCCCGTTTTCAAGCTCCTCTTTCATAGCAAAGCCGATTAAATGGGAAGCAAATATGCCATTCGGGTATAAACGCTTAAGATTTTTAACAAAAAGGATACCTGGCAAGTCTTCTTCTTTCATTTCAAGCATTTGGGTATGGCTGATTTCCCGGCCAGCAGAACCGAATTCTACTTGGTAACGTTCTTCTTGCTGTCCTTTTTGCAGAATGCCATGAATTGTTTCTCTAGGTGTTTCAAGATATTCCGCCAGTATATCCGCGGTTTGGTCGATATCTGTCACATGGCGTGGATTACTGGCTTTTTGGGTAGCCGATTCATCCAATACTGCTACAAGTTTGTAGGAAAGTGTGTCTTCTGCTATTACTTCACCGTTGCGGTCAAGAATTTTCCCCCGCTCCGCCGCAAGCACTTCTTCCTGGCTATATTTTGCAGCCGCTTTGGCTGCCAATTCCTGGCCTTCAACTTGGCCAGTCGCCTGAATAGTGACAATTCTTGCCAATAAAAGGAAAAAGAGCCCTGCGAAAACTAAAAACAGCAGAAAGGCTCCCCATTGAAATCGAAACTTTTTTTTCATTGCCCAGGCACTACCTTTACATTTTGCTCATTCATTTTTAGACCAAGCTCTTTTGCTTTAGACCAAATGCGCTCATATGTAGAAAGTTCACTAACTTGCACTGACAAATCTGTATTTTGTTTCTGGATTTCACTAATCTCATTTTCAATTGTCTGAACTTCATGGGTGGTCGCCTGAATGGCAGCTTGATTTTGTAGAACCATCAATGCACACATAACAACTACCGCCAAGAAAGATAGATATAAAACTTTTTCCCCTTTTGTGATCAATGCTTTTTTTCTAACCGGCTGTTGGCTCGGACTATGAGGAACGGCCGGCTGTTGGATATAGGCTTCTTTTCTAGCATTCAACGCCATAAAAACACGTCCTTAATCTCTGATTTTTTCTGCGATTCTTAACTTTGCTGACCGTGACCGATTATTATGTGCCAATTCCTCTTCTGAAGCGAGGATGGGCTTACGCGTGATCAGCTTCAGTACAGGCTCCTGGCCTGATGGTATAACTGGAAAATTCGGCGGCAATTCCGGAAGAGATGATGCTTCTTTAAAAATTGTCTTGCACAATCGATCTTCCAAAGAGTGAAATGTTATAACACTGATACGTCCTTTAGGGGCCAATATTGTGATGGCATCCTGTATAGAAGTTTCAGCTGCTCCAAGCTCATCGTTGACCGCGATACGGATAGCCTGAAAAACACGTTTAGCGGGATGTCCGCCTGTTCTGCGGGCAAATGCAGGTATACCGTCTTTAATGCATTCAACCAATTGTCCTGTGGTTTCGATTGGGGCAATATTTCTGGCAGCTTCTATTTTCCGGGCAATTTGTTTGGAAAACTTTTCTTCTCCGTAGCGGTAGAAAATACGCACCAAATCTTCAAAAGCCCAATCATTCACCACTTCATAAGCTGTGAGTGAAGCGCTTTGATCCATACGCATATCAAGTGGGGCATCATTATGATAGCTGAATCCGCGTTCGGGTGTATCCAGTTGCGGCGATGAAACGCCGAGATCATAAAGAATCCCGTCAACCTTATCGATTCCCCGCTCCTCAAGTTCCATTTTGATGTCCTTGAAATTTGCGTGTATAAAAGTGATCCTATGTACATAATCTTTCAGTTTTTCCTTAGCGTGCTCGAGTGCCGTCACGTCCTGGTCAAAACAGAAAAGATGGCCCTCATCGGATAACTGTTGGACCAAATATTCACTGTGTCCTGCACCTCCGAGAGTGCAATCCACATATATGCCTTCAGGACGAATGTTCAGTCCATCGACAGTCTCATGGAGTAAAACCGTGGTGTGGTTGAACAATCCATTCCCTCCGTTTCTAATTTAAAAGTCGAAATCCACCAGGTTTTCTGCGATGTCGTTAAATGAGTCTTCAGATTCTGTAAAGTATTCTTCCCAAGAGTCTTTCGCCCAAATTTCAAATCGATTGGAGACACCCAGAATGATGCATTCCTTTTCAAGTTTTGCGTAAGATACCAAAGTTGAAGGGATGTTGACTCGCCCTTGTTTATCAAGTTCCACTTCTGTGGCACCTGAGAAAAAGAACCGGGTAAATGCCCGTGCGTCTTTTTTCGTGACAGGAAGCTCTTTTAATTTCTCTTCAATCTTCTGCCATTCATCCATTGTGTAGCCAAATAAGCATTGATCCAGGCCTCGGGTGATAACGAAATTATCACCAAGCAGTTCGCGAAATTTTGCAGGTACGATTAAACGTCCCTTTGAATCAACACTATGTTGATATTCGCCCATGAACATGCCCTTCACCCCACTTATTGTAATTAATGTACCACAATCCCCCACTTCCCACCACTTGTTTTTGAAATATTTCATAAATGTTACAGAATAAAATCTCAATTAAACTTCTTGAGACACAAAAAAGCCTGCCGCAGCAGACTTTTAAGGTCTAAAAATAGATAATCTTGTGATTTTTGTCATATTTCATATCCAAGTTCAAAAGTTGGCTCACAAGGTCAAGTCCATAGTCATTCATATAGTGAATCGGATTATAGATTCTTTCCTGCAGAGAACCGTTTGGCAGCAATTCATTTTCCAATAAATCGAGATGGCCGAACTGGACGCTGTTTTGCAAAATCACTTCATCTTCTAATTTGTTTTTCAGGAAATCCAATTGCTTCAGATGAAATTGCAGATTCTTTTCGACCAGCGGAACCAATCCGCGGCTGACATCCGTAAATTTCGCTTTAATTGCATTAAAGTCCGACTGAATTTTCGTCTCCAGTTCAAGAACCAAATTCTCTGCTTCTTTTTCTCTGACAGCATCAAGCAATTCCGCTTTTAAGAATGGTGTTTTTCGGTCTATAACTATATCCTCGAAATTTAAGCCGTATTTATCGAGCAGCGTCTGGACTTTTCGGTCGACCAGCGTCATTCCAAGACGTGGCATGATGACCGGCATCTCCATATCCAGTAGTTCAAAAGCATTTTTAAACAAGCTCCAGTATGCGATTTCTCCTGGCCCTCCCACAAAGGCAAGAACCGGAAAAACCATTTCCTGCATCAGTGGCCGCGTTACTACATTATTACTGAGAAGTTGAGGCGATTGTTCGGCCAGCTCCAATAATTCATGTTTAGTGAAACGGACTTTACCATTATTGCCAGTGAAAAAATCATCTTCCCGCTTCAATAAAATACGTTCACCTTTAACGGTGACAAACAGATTTGCGGCATCTCTTTCAGCAGATAATGGTGGATTGTATCCTTGAATCGCAAGTTTCTGTTCTGCATTGAAAACTTCACGGGCAATTCCTTCAGAAAGATTGATGAGCTGCTTGAAATAGACTGATTCATAGCTTCTCAGTTCAGGACAAGCAGCATCGATGAATAATAAGCCTTCTTCTTTGAAGAAATAATTCAATAGGGCCGAAAAGAAACCTGTAAATGTTTCCGTTGTTTCCAGAAAACCATAAATCAATTGCTGCAATTTCTGTGAATGTGCAGTTTCAGGCAGGCTCCTGAAATATTCCTCTAAAAAATCCCTGGTTTTCGGCTTGTTCAATTTGGCAGTGGATGCGGTTTTCTTTCCATATTCCATATGTGGGAAATTGAGTTTCTCTACCCGTCCGCTAACTTCACGATATAAATGACTGATTTCTGCCAGATCATGGTCTTCTCCTGCTATCCAGAAAACCGGAACAACTTTACTGCCGAGTTTTTCAGACGCCTGAGCAGCCAAAACAATAGTAGATATGGCCTTATGCACTGTATATAACGGACCAGTCAACAGACCTGCCTGCTGGCCGGTTACAATTACGGATGCGCCATCCCTGAAATCCTGAAGGTGCTGTTCAGCCTTTTTTGAAATGCCATAAGGCTCCATATATCCTCGGATGATTGAACTTACTGTTAAACGGTCTACTTTATGATCCCGAAGTTTTTGTTGTCTACTCTCAAAAGAATCCAACTCCGGGGGATATGAGAAGTAACGGCGCAGTTCTTCTTCGCCATTTATGTAATCATTCATTAAATTGCTTGATGCTGGTACAAATTGTTCCATTAATTTCATCTTGCGAATCCCCTTTTCCATTACATAACAACTACTATATCAGACCCGGCAGTTCATGAAAAAAAATCAGCCTAACAAAAGAAAAGCGACAGCGCCCGTTTAGCTCTGAAAGGCATAAGACAGAATAGCGGAGCGGCGCTCTTTGCCGCATAGCT
>CAZGMW010000086.1:0-6558 GCA_964526895.1 uncultured Planococcus sp.
AAAACAGTTGCCATAATTCCGCAACTCTTTCGCTTTTCAATTGATATACTGTAAAATAGCTTATTATGGAAAATGCCAGACTAGTAAATCCAAGGCGGAAAGGTGGCGCAGGCGCAATGAAATTCTTTTTGATTCTTTTTCAAGCCATATTCATCTACGGCTTTTTCCTGCTCGGCCAATTGCTGCGTGAGCTATTCAGTATTCCTCTTCCCGGAAGCATCATCGGCTTAATGCTCTTGTTCTTCGCTTTATCACTCAAGCTGTTTCCGCTGCGGTTCGTGGATTCCGCCGCAACTTTACTATTGTCATTTTTGCCTCTCTTCTTCATCCCTGCCACTGTTGGTGTCATTGATTACATTGATGTCTTCGCCGGCAAAGGGGTTTTCCTGATTGCCATCATTATCTTCAGCACCTTATTGACTATGGCCGCGTCCGGTTGGATGAGCCAGGCTCTCGGACAACGTCTGGAAGCCGGAAAGGAGCGGAAATGATGGAACATCCATTACTCACCGGCTTTTTCATCGCATTAACATTTACCACATATTTCTTGATGAACCTCCTATATATTAGATTCCATCACTCTTTCCTGATGCCTGCACTGACCGCCACTTTCATCATTGTATTGTTCCTATTGTCAACCGGCACATCTTACGAGACATATATGCTTGGAGGAAAATGGATTGATAGCCTGCTCGGTCCTGCTGTCGTTGCACTGGCAATTCCTCTATATAAACAGCGCAAGCTCTTAAGGGACAATCTGGTTCCGGTTCTTATGGGCATTTTGGTTGGTGTAGTCACCGGCATGGCCACAGGAATCGCCTTGGCAAAACTATTCGGCTTTTCGCAAACTTTGATTCTTTCCTTGTTGCCAAAATCCATTACAACACCCGTTGCAATGGAAGTCACAGCTCAGCTTGGCGGTATCCCTTCCCTAGCGGCAGTGTTTGTCATGATTGCGGGATTTTCGGGAATTATTGTTGGTCCAGTTTTTTTGAAATTGCTGCGCATTCACACCCCCATCGGTGTCGGGATAGGCTTTGGCGCTTCCGCCCATGGGATTGGCACCGCCAAAGCTCTCGAATATGGCAATCAGGAAGCTTCTGTAAGCTCCGTTGCCATGTCATTGAGCGCTGTTTTCGGGTCATTTCTTGCACCTGTTTTCGTCTGGATTTTCTATTTATAGAACAGTCTAAACAATGTCTGCGATATACTGCATATTAATTGTTACCAACATCCTTCTATTGGAGTATAATGGATAATAATAATTGTCTCAGAGAGGATAGATTTATTATGCCGGTCCCGACAAATCATTCCACACCTGTCCGCATGAGTGCAAAAGAAAGTGCGTATTATCAATTGGAGCAATGGATCATCGACGGTACATTGCAACCAGGCGAAAAACTGGCCGACAATGAATTGGCTCAGGCGCTCAATTTGAGCAGGACTCCTATCCGTGAAGCATTGCAATTGCTGGAAATGGTCGGTTTTGTAAAAATGTATCCCGGCAAAGCCACAACGGTCACTGAAGTATTCAAAGAAGACATCCAGAATTTATTGCCTCCGCTTGCCGTTTTGCAGGCATTGGCCGGAGAATTAGCAATTCCAAATATTACGGAAGAACAGGTCAGCCGACTGGAAGAAACCAACCAGCGATTTGGCCGCGCGATTAAAGGAAAAGACAGCTTCAATGCGTTAAAGATCGATGAAGAATTTCACCGGATCATCATCGAAGCTGCCCAAAACCCTTATATCACGGTTATGCTCAGCCGCCTGCAATCCCATGTCCGAAGACAGTTTTTCCATCATGCCCTGGAACTGACAGATGTATCAAAAGAAGAACACGATCAGATTATTCAGGCTTTCAAAGAAAAAGATGCAGAACGCCTGTCTGCTTTGACGAAAAACAATTGGATTCGCTCCATCGAAGAAATGAACGCCAAGGAACAAAGCAACAACTGAAAAAGCTGTCCGGAAAGCAGATGCTTTCCGGACAGCTTTTGTTTAATTTATTCAGTTTTTCGCCGCTTGGACATTTGTGCCTTTTCTTACCGGCACAATCAAAGCTGTGACTACAATGGTAAGGAGTGCCGGCAATAACCATCCCAGTCCTTCATTGTACAGTGGCAAAACGTTACTGTAGAAATCGATAATGGTTTGAAGCCAAGCTGGATTTGCTACAGCAAGCGTACCGGTCAAAGTTTTAAATCCGTCAATGACTGCGATAAGGAATGTCACCGAGATCGTTGCCACATACACAGCACGTGCATGATGGAACAAGGGAGAGGTGAATGCCAGAAGGATCAGGACGATCGCTAACGGATACAGGAACATCAATACTGGAATTGAATATGTGATGATATTGGAAAGGCCCGCATTCGCCACAATCAATGAAAAGACAGAGAAAATGACTACATATACTTTATAACTGACTTTCGGTGTCATCTTATGGAAAAATTCCGAATTGGCTACAATCAGGCCGATTGCCGTGGTTAAACAGGCCAGCGTGATAATGACCGCAATCAATAAAGCGCCGAACGTACCAAAGTAATGGGCGGAAGCGCCGCTCAGAACCGGTCCGCCGGTTTCGAGCAAGCCGAGTGTACCGGTGCTAGTAGCCCCCAGAAAAGCGATGCCGGTATAAACGATCGCCAACAGCGCAGCAGCGACAAGACCGCTTTTCAATGTTGCAGCAAGAACGCCGCTCGGGGAATTTACACCCATCTTACGGACGGCCGCAATGACGATGATGCCGAAGACCAAGGAAGCCAGCGCATCCATTGTATTATAGCCTTCAAGAAAACCGGTCATAAAAGCGTTGTCCAGATAGCCGCCTTGCGGTGATCCAGCCTGTCCCATTGGCGTGATAAAAGCCGCAACCAACAAAACTGCCAACGTAACCAGGATTGCCGGTGACAGGAACTTGCCGATACTATCGACAATTTTAGAAGGGTTGAGTGAAATAATCAGAGCGATGGCAAAAAAGATGATGGAGAATACCAGCAGCATTGTCCCAGACGCACCACCACTTACAAATGGAGCAATTCCGACCTCGTAAGCGACAGCCCCTGTTCTTGGTAAAGCGAAAAATGGTCCGATCGTCAAATATAACAAGGACGTGAAAAGCACTCCGTAAATCGGATGCACACGGCTCGATAAATCCTGCAGATCATTGCTTTTCGAATATCCGATGGCCAAAATTCCGAGAAGAGGCAAGCCTACTCCTGTGATTAAAAATCCAATGATTGCAATAGCCACTTCCGTTCCCGCATATTGCCCCAATTGTGCCGGGAAAATCAGATTTCCTGCTCCAAAAAACAGCGCAAACAACATCATTCCGACAATGGCGTACGACTTAAACGATAATTTACTGTCCATCTTTGTTCCTCCTCTTTATCTTTTCTTGTATTTGCTTGGATTGGCCATTATATACTTCTAATATAACTTCAACAGCCAAAATACGTTATGCGATATATTGCATAATGCTATATTACATCCTTTTTTCTGAAAATCAACACTTTTCCTCACAAATTTTTTTAAAATTTTCTATTTGAAAAAAAGAGGAACCAACTCCATATCTCAGTATAATTTTTTTGAAATACTAATAAATAAAAAACAGAAAAGGCCTGGGCCCTTTCTGCTTTTCATCATTATTAATAATCGTAAGCGTGTCGACGCACAAGCTTCAACGATTTATTTACCAATATCTCTCCTATTGTATCCGACAAATCCAATCACGATTAACCCAATTGCGACGGCTGTCAGAACTGCCGCCTGCAGCCAATCAAACTCTTCCAGCGGGATAGCTGAAACATAACCAAAAGGGGTTATTTTCTCTACCCATTCCGGCAGTTGGAACAAGCTGCCAAGATAAATGACGAAGAAAGAAAAGCTCAGATACAGCCAAATGAAGCCAGTTAACTTCGGCAACCAGCCAATCAGCAGTACCGTCAAACCAATCATTGCCCAGACTGCCGGCAAATAAGCAAGCGCCGCCTGGTAAGCCATGCCCACATCAAATCCCTCTTCCATCATTGCGTCCGCCACTGTTCCAAGACCAAGACCGGCGAGCGAAATCATCACAAAACTGGCAATCAATGAAATCAGCAAATAACTGCCAAGCAGGCGATTTCTCGAAACCGCTCTGCCCAATACATGTTCAATGCGGTCGTTTTTCTCTTCACCTCTGATTTTCAAAACTGCCATAAGCACCGGTATTGTAGCTATGATGGTCATTACGGCCATCAATGTCGGCACAAATTGCTCAACGAGAGAAAACCCTTCCATCGGCACAAGCAGATCCTGCATGAGATCGACATCCTCAAAGAAGGATTCCATGTCGCCCATCACCGATCCATAGGAAGCACCCAGTACATACATCGAGATCGCCCAGGCAATAAATCCTGTGCGCTGCAGCCGGAACGCAAGCCCAAGAGGACTCAGCAACAGAGGAGACGCATGGATCTTCCCTGCCTTCGCCGGCAGAAAACCCGCACCTAAATCCCGGATCGAATTCAGGTACATCGCCAAACCGCCGAATAAGACGGCGGCCCCGATCGTCATCAGTACCGGCCACCAAATATTATTGACGTATACTTCCGAACGGACAATCCACCCAAGCGGTGACAGCCAAGCGACGGCTTCACTCCCCACATCGCCGATCGCCCGAACAATATAGGCAAGCAGCAGAATGCCAATGGATAAACCCATCGCACTTCTTGCATTATGAGAAAGTTGGGCACAAACTGCCGTAAGCGACGCAAATATCATTCCGGTCGCACCAAGCGCAGCTCCATAGAGAAGTGATCCTTCCAGTTCCATACTTTCGATATTCAAGGCATATAAACCGAAACCGGTAAAAATCGCCAACAAGATATTCACCAAAAACAATACCAACAATGTGGCAGCAACATTCGAAAGCCGTCCGACCGGCAACGATCTCACCATTTCGATGCGTCCTTCTTCTTCATCTGTGCGGGTGTGGCGAATCACCAGCAGAACACTCATCAACCCAACGACCACCGCGGTCATCAACAGCATCTGATGTGCCATCATCGCGCCACTCGTGTAATTGGCGAGTCCATAGCCTGGCCCCACCATCGCCGTCATCGCGGGATTCTCCATCGTCGCCGCTATGGCTTGCCGTTCCTGGGCATTTTCATAAAGTCCGATAAATGCCACCGCTGTGACAACTGTCGCAAATACAAAGCTGAGGATCCAAATCGGAATCCGAAATCGGTCACGCCGAAGGATAAAGCGGCTTAAACTTCCGGTTCCACTGAATAACTGGTTATTCATTACAATGCGCCTCCTGTTCCGGTCCCTTCATAATGGCGCATGAACAGTTCTTCCAAGGTCGGCGGCGCACTTTCCATGCGGATGATGCCGAACCCGCTGACGTACCGGACCACCCGATCAAGTTCATCCTGATCTACCTGAAATGACAATGCGCCATCCTTCTGCACGATTCCTTGTACCCCTTTGACTTCAGCAAGATCGGGCATCGGCTCTTTTGTTTCGACCAGCAGCATCGTACCTGTCAAGTGGCGCAGTTCTTTCAAAGTACCCGTTTCAATAATTTTGCCTTGCCGGATGATCGCCACCTTATCGCAAAGCTGTTCAACTTCCGACAGGATATGGCTCGACAGCAGGATGCTTTTGCCTTCCGCTTTCGCTTCCCGCACACATTCCTGAAAAACGCGTTCCATCAACGGATCAAGCCCTGAAGTCGGCTCATCAAGAATGTAGAGGTCCGCATCTGAAGACAGCGCCGCTACAAGAGCCACTTTTTGCCGGTTCCCTTTGGAATAGGTACGGCATTTTTTGCTTGGGTCCAAATCGAATCTGCGAATCAACTCTTCACGACGGGATTTCCCGTTGCCTCCGCGAAGTCTGATAAACAAATCGATAACTTCTCCGCCGGTCAGGTTGGGCCAAAGATTGACGTCTCCCGGTACATAAGCGACCCGCTTGTGAATATCCACTGCTTCCTTCCAGACATCTTTGCCGAAAATCGTCGCTTGTCCTTCTGTAGCTTTCAGGATTCCGAGCAGGACACGGATGGTCGTCGATTTACCTGAGCCATTCGGGCCGATAAAGCCATAAACTTCTCCTTTGCCCACTTCGATGTCGACTCCGTCAAGCGCCGCAAAATCCCCGAACTTTTTTGTTAAGCCTGTCGTTTTCAGAATAGTCATGACTCCCGCTCTCCTTCTTTATAATAACTTTTCTTCAAAATCTCCAGGTATTCGTAAAATTCATCCCAATACGGATCAAAATCAATGGACGCCATGTTTTGTCCCTGCAACTTGTGCAGTAACTCATTCTGATAGCCTTCAATCGACCAGCGGATCAGTTTAAATGCTTTTTGTACATCGACATCTTCTCGGAAAAGCGATAAATCCACATTTTCATAAACCATTGCGTTGCCTGTTTTTTGCATAGCTTCATATTTTTTCTGTATGTGCGGCGGAAGTTCAAAGTCCACCGTGAGCATAAACGTCCCTAGGAAATTGAAAACGTTTCTGTTTTCGGTTTGTGCTTCAAACTTCACTTGCGAAG
>CAZGMW010000087.1:0-6529 GCA_964526895.1 uncultured Planococcus sp.
TATTTGAGGAGGACAACATAAATGACTAAAATTATTATTATTGACGATCACCAATTATTCCGTGAAGGCGTAAAAAGAATTCTGGATTTTGAAGAGACTTTTGAAGTTGCTGCTGAAGGCGGCGATGGCACTGAAGTCATCAAACTGTACGAAGAAAATCAACCGGATGTCGTATTGATGGATATCAATATGCCTCAGAAGAACGGCGTTGAAGCCACTGGTGAATTAATGGAGAAGCATCCGGAAGCAAAAGTCATTATGCTGTCGATTCACGATGATGAATCCTATGTCACCCATGCATTAAAAACAGGTGCGCTTGGCTACATGCTGAAAGAAATGGATGCGGAAGCCATCATCCAGGCGATTAAAGTTGTAGCAAAAGGCGGTTCTTATCTGCATCCGAAAGTTACACGTAATCTGGTGATGGAATTCCGCCGTCTAAGCGAGCGGGAAAACAAAGGTTCGTTCCACCAGACTGAAATTCGACGTCCTTACCATCTTTTGACTAAACGTGAGAGCGAAGTCCTGCAATTATTGACTGATGGCCAAAGCAACCGGATTATCGGTGAAACTTTGTTCATCTCAGAAAAAACAGTAAAAAACCACGTTTCAAGCATTCTTCAAAAAATGCAAGTGAATGATCGTACACAAGCCGTCGTTACGGCCATTAAGAATGGCTGGGTTGAAGTCAGATAATGTTTATATATGTGCGCGTTGGCTATTGCCAACGCGTTTTATATTTGTGCGGCGCTAATCACAATGTTTAGAAATTATTACAAGGACCAGTCTGTCGCATATGGACACAGTTTCTTCATTGAATTATGCATGGGCCTGTGTCAAAATAAGTCGCAGGAGGAATGTCGGATGAAAAAAATAATGATAATTGCCGGTATGTTGCTAATGCTTTCTGCATGTTCAGAGGAAAGCGGTCCCGCCGAGAATATAAATTCAGTTGATGACAGTAATCTGGAAAATGAAAATAACGCTGTAGACCACGGTATGGAAGATAAATCTGCAGGATTCACTTTGGATAGCAACGGTGAAGTAATCGAGGCGGAAGTGCCCGAGGCGGAAGCGGATGCTCTTCTTGCAGCATATGATGAGTATATTGCAGCTTTTAATGCGGAGGATCTTGACCGCTATATGGCTGTTATTGCGGAAGAACCTGAAAGTTTTGACCGCGAAGAAGATCAATTGGCGCTGGAAAAAGCTTTTAGCTCATATAATACTGAATACACTCCTTCCAATCAGACAATTGTGAAATACACACCTGATCGCGCTGAAGTTTTTGCTGAAATTGAAGTCGCCGTAGAAGCGGCCGATGCCAGTGCGGAAATTGAACAAGCGGGCAGACAGGTAGTGATTTTCAAGAAAGAAAATGAGGTTTGGAAAGTGAGCGGCCTTCACTTTATAGGCAATCAATAGTTTTCTTCCCGCATAGTGCGGGAAGTTTTTTTTATGTGTATTTTTTGGAAGATTATTTGTTAAAATGAAAGAGGGAGAGGATTTATATTGAAAACTGCAATTGTAACGGATAGTACAGCTTATTTACCCGAGGATGTACGGGAAAAACACGATATACATATGATTCCACTCCAAGTCACCTTTGGTCTGGAATCTTTTGAAGAAGAACGGCAATTGACGGTAGACGATTTTTACAGGAAATCACAAACTGAATTGCCCAAGACCTCCCAGCCACCGATAGGCGAATTTATCAATTTGTTTAACCAGCTTTCCGAAACCCATGATGAAATTTTGGCCATCCATCTTTCCAGTGGCATCAGCGGGACTTATTCGGGAGCAATTCAAGCAGGCGCGATGACAGAAGATGCTGCTGTTTATGCTTTCGATTCTGAAATTTCCTGTGCCATGCAGGGTTTTTACGCAATTAAAGCGGCTGAAATGGCGCATGCAGGTGCTTCAGCTAAAGAAATTTTGGCCGAACTCGACAGGATGAAAGAAACGATGCGGGGATATTTTATGGTAGAAGACCTGAAACACCTTCAGCGGGGTGGCAGACTTTCAGGCGCCCAAGCACTTTTGGGCGGCATGCTGCAGATAAAACCATTACTGCATTTCGAGGAAACAATGATTGTGCCGTTCGAGAAAATACGAACGCGTAAAAAAGCCATGAATCGAATGGCGGCGCTTTTAGAAGCTGACGCACAATCCGAAGAACCGATAAAGGCGACGATAATCCATGCCAATCGAAAGCAGGAAGCTCTTCAGTGGAAGGCGGAACTAGAGCAGCGGTTCCCTTCAGTCGAATTTGATATCTCTTATTTTGGACCGGTCATCGGCGTACATCTGGGAGAAGGTTCAATGGGTCTTGGCTGGGTAAAAAAATAACCAGCCAGGGCTTTTTTAAAGAATCGTTTAGCAATCTGAAGACGGAAAACTCAATTTCAGGAGGTGGGCCATGGAAGAAATCCGGAATTTTCTGAGCGGAAGGATCTGGTTACGGGATTTTACGCCGTTTCCGAACGAAGATATTGAAAAAGCGATTACAGCCGGTTTCATTGCTGTGAAAAAAGGTATCACAGAAGAACTGCAATGTGGAAGGTGCCTTGAAAAATCGGCCGATAAAATCATTCCATATAATTGTGCGAAATGCGGAAGCATTTGTTATTATTGCCGGCATTGCATCAGAATGGGCAGGATCAGTTCCTGTACCGACTTGATCACTTGGAAAGAGCCTCTATTATTATCTCCTTATTCCCATTCGTTCACATGGAATGGCGAACTAACAAACCTCCAGCAACAGGCTTCCGAAGAACTGAAGGAAAGCTTGCGACTAAACAGATCCCATTTAATCTATGCCGTATGCGGTGCAGGAAAAACAGAGTTATTGTTTCCACCGCTGCATGATGCTTTATCCGAAGGCAAAAGGATTTGCATCGCAGCTCCGCGCACCGATGTAGTGCTCGAGTTGTCCCCCAGGCTAAAAGCCGTCTTCCCGGATACAACCATCCATACTTTATATGGAGGTTCCGTATTTGAAGACGGGTATGCGCAACTGGTTTTGGCTACAACCCATCAGCTTTATCGGTTCCAGGATGCTTTTGACTTGGTCATTATCGATGAAGCCGATGCGTTTCCTTATTCCTATGACCCGGCCCTCGAAAGAGCAGTTACAAAATCACTGAAAGAGGGGGCGCCGACCGTTTATGTATCCGCGACACCTTCACAAAAATTATTAAAAACTGTTCCAAACCAGTCAAAAATCTTTCGCCGATTCCATGGGCATGCGCTGCCGGTTCCCGTATATCGGCCATTATGGAATTACCGGAAATCATTCAACGCCGATAAAATTCCGGAGAAGCTAAGCGATTGGATAAAATTGAAGCTGGAAAGAAAAGAACCATTTATGCTTTTTTTTCCTACCATCGAAATGATCAGGCAGGCAGAACCATTGGTCAAAATGATCGACAGCCGGATTGAAGCGGTGCATTCAAAAGATGGGGACAGAAAAGAAAAAGTGATGAAGCTTCGAAAAGGCGAAATTCCAGGTGTCCTGACGTCGACGATTTTGGAGCGAGGTGTGACGATTGAAAATATGCAGGTCGCGATAGTCGGGGCGGATGAAGCCCTCTTTGAAGCATCTGCATTGATCCAAATGGCTGGGCGCGCTGGTCGTTCGTCGCTTTTTCCAGAAGGGGAAGTGATATTTTTCCATAACGGAGTGTCCAGGCAAATGGATATTGCACGCAATCTCATCAATTCCTACAACCGCGAGGCACAGCGATGAATTGTTATTTATGCGAAAATGAGCTGGATATGAAACCTTCATGGCGAGATTTGTTTTTTATGGATCGGCAAGAAACGATTTGTAAAAATTGCAGATCAGAATTCGAAAAAATTATTGCTGGCTGTAAAATCTGCGGAGCTTCCGGACCGGAAATTTGCAGCGAGTGCAGCCGCTGGGAAACGACGGAGTTCGCAGGAGCAGTCGATTCAGGCAAATCCCTTTATCATTACAACGAAGCTATGAAAGATTTTTTCCATCAATACAAATTTCTGCAGGACGTTATATTGGCTGAAGTGTTTGCAGAAGAAGTGGCAAAAGAAGTGAAGAAAACTAAGGCGGTTGCTGTTCCTATTCCGATGAACCCCGAAAAACTGAAAAAGCGGACTTTTGCACAAGTCGACAGCATGCTAGATGCTGGCCGCGTGGATTATATCCATCTGCTGCATAAAAACGAAGAGACACAGGGAGAAAAAACGAAGGAAGAACGATTGAATACACGCGGCTTGTTTCAATTGAACGGCAAGGCTGTACCAAAAAACATCGTGCTGGTGGATGATATGTATACGACGGGCACAACGCTGCGCCTCGCCGCAAAACTTTTAAAAGATGCAGGAGCGGAAACCGTCACATTTATTGCGTTGATACGGGCATGAAAAAGGACGGGCAGATTATGCCCGTCCTTTTAATGTTCATAAATCATTTTTCTCGTCATTCCGCCATCTATCGTCATGCACTCTGCGGTAATGAAGGAATTCTCGGGATTGCATAAAAACAGACAAGCTCGCGCAATATCTGATACATCGCCTACACGTCCGCTCCAATGCTGTTCGTGGTCGACTTTTCTCAAATCTTTTTTGTCGCCTGTATGAATCCAACCGGGTGCGATGGAGTTTACACGAATGCCCCTTTCACTCAACGAAGCTGCAAGTGAATGTGTCAGGGCGTAAATGCCACCTTTTGAAGCCGAGTATAATTCCGTATCCGGTTCAGACATAAAGGCTCGCGTAGACGCCATATTTACGATGGAACGGATATCGTCCGTCATATACCTTGCTGCTTCGCGACTGCAGATGAATACCGATTTTAGATTGGTATCCAGAATCCGGTTCCAGTCATCTTCTTTGATATCCCATAGCGATTGGAATTTTGAAACCCCTGCATTGTTTATCAATATATGGATTGCGCCGTGTTTATCATGGATCTTTTTCATGGTGTCCGTCACTTGGTCAAAGCTGCCCACATCGCATTGCATGAACTCTACACCTTCAATTTCCACTGTTTCAATATCCAGCCCAATCACTTTCGCACCTTGTTTTGCGAAATGGCCGGCAATGCTTTCGCCGATTCCCTGAGCGGCTCCTGTAACAACGACAAGCTTATTTGTAAACATCGCCTTCACCTCCTTGCCATATAGTTTACCTGTAATTTATATTGCTGAAACTATTTACGTTTTAAGAAGGATTACTGAGGGAACATATAGAAATGTAACAGTGCAAGAGATTAAGAAGGAGGAGTTCATATGCTGCAATTTAATATTAAAGGTGACAACATCGAAGTAACTCCAGCAATTCGGGACCACATTGAAAAGAAAGTCGAAAAAATTGAGCGTTATTTCCCCGAGGGAACAAATGCCAATGCAATGGTTAACCTGAAGGCGATTAATAACAGCCAATCCAAAGTTGAAATAACAATCCCGATGAAAAATCTGACATTGCGTGCTGAAGAACGTCATGATGAGTTGTATGCAGCGGTTGATTTGATCGTTGGAAAACTCGAACGTCAAATCCGTAAATATAAAACGAAAGTGAATCGCAAATTCCGCGAACGTGAGCCGATGGGCCAGGCATTTGCTAATTATGAAAATGAAAACAACGGTAGCCAGGAAGATGATTCTGAGGAAGACTTCACAATCGTCCGCACGAAGCAATTCGATTTAAAACCAATGGACGAAGAAGAAGCGGTATTGCAGATGAATATGCTGGGTCATAATTTCTTCGTATTCACTGACGCCGAAACAAACGATACAAACATCGTTTATAAACGAAAAGACGGAAGTTATGGTTTGATTGAAACCAGCTCTACGTGATCCGATAGTTGTAAGTTTTAAAATGAATATCGTTCAAACAAAAGCTGTGCAGAAACTTTCTTCTGCACAGCTTTTCTCTTTACTCCCATTTAAGATGATGACGGCATTATATCGTTTACCGAAGCTGCAGTATGTCCCGAATCTTACTTTCTTGCCGCGCTTCTTTGTTTGCACGCTTTTCTATGCAGTGTTAAAATGAGGAGTGAGATTTTTCGGAAATCAGTGAGTATTCATAGAGAAGACAGTCAGTATACAAGTTAACTGGCATATAAAAAAACAGCAATAGCGATCCGGCCTTAAAAAAGGACTGGACACTGTTCAAGGAGCGGTATAAATGTTAGGAGTATTAAACAAAGTATTCGACCCGAACAAAAGAGATTTAAAAAGACTTGAAAAAATCGCTGACACTGTGGAAGTTTTGGCATCTGATTTTGCCGCACTTTCCGATGACGCATTAAAAGCAAAAACAGAAGAGTTTATCAGTCGGCACGCTAAGGGTGAGTCGCTTGATGATTTACTGCCTGAAGCGTTTGCAACTGTGAGAGAGGCTGCAAAACGCGTATTGGGTCTTTACCCATTCCGGGTACAGCTGATGGGGGCGGCAGCTTTGCATGAAGGCAATATCGCCGAGATGAAAACGGGGGAAGGTAAGACCCTGACATCGACCATGGCTGTTTATCTGAACGCAATCAGTA
>CAZGMW010000088.1:0-6517 GCA_964526895.1 uncultured Planococcus sp.
CAGCTGTCCGCTTTTTTCAAATCAGATTAATTAAACAAAGAACGTATACTGTTCGCCAGGTTTCTGAAAAATTCCTTGACGCTGTTCCAGAAGCCTTCGTCATTAACGATCGTGCCGATTTGGTCTTCAATCGTTTTGCTCAAATCTTCAAGCTGGGTCGACCATTGGGAAAAATCGATATCCAATTGGCGGATCCGGTCCATCAAATCGATCAATAATTGACGATCTTCCGGACTCAGCTCGATTTGCAGCTTCGACAATTGCTCTTCAACAATCTGTTCCACGTCTTCACGTGAAGCGGGATTCTGTTCAGCAATCTGCTTTTTGATTTCCGTCAGCAATTCACTGACTTTTGCTTCATCGACACCTTCAGCCAGTTCAGTGGCAATTTCAAGTTCGTCGTTGGCAACATCTGTCCGTTCAGGATCCAATTGTTCGCCGTTTACTTCATATGCTTTATAAATTCCCACCAATGCCGAATGGCCTGTTACCGGCTTTGGTGCGGCAACTTCAACTTCCGCATTTTCAATTCCGGCAGTCAGCATGGCATTGGCATACATTTCAGTCGTTACTTGCGTGATGTTATCCGGTGTTACGATTTGGATGACAAGACCTTCACCCTCATCTGTCCGCGTAATTTTTGCTGAAGAATACATACGGGCGCGAGCATCACCGTCTGTGATGTAAGTCACCAGGTCTTCACCCGTCACTTCAATTTCTTCGACTTCCGCCTCTTCTTCAACACTCAGGCTTTCGGAAACACTTGCCTTTTCATCTTCCGAAAGATCTCCTCCATATACTACAATCGGCACACCGTATTTTTCATTGATTCCGACGTTTGCTGCTGCCCAGCTCGGGATGAGCGTGGATACCATCAGAATCATTGCTATGATCGCTATCAGTCTTTTCATCTTTTTTTAGCCCCTTTCCTAGAAATAATACGAATCCGCTCGAGAAAGGTTGCATCACTGCTGCTGAAGTTTAGTCCA
This sequence comes from uncultured Planococcus sp., assembly GCA_964526895.1. GTDB lineage: Bacteria > Bacillota > Bacilli > Bacillales_A > Planococcaceae > Planococcus. The sequence goes on from CAZGMW010000088.1 coordinate 990, forward strand.
GCCGTCTTCCTGTACAATTCGGCGGTCTTTATAAAGCCGTCCCAAAGCGCGTTTGAACGAAGCTTTGCTCATGCCGAACATTTCCTGGATTTCTTCGGGTGAAGATTTATCGCCAAATGGCATTTGGCCGCCTGATTCGGTTAAATAACGCATAATCGTTTCAGCGTCATCGGATAAACGCTCCTGCTTGCGCGGCAACAGCGAGCCATTCAATGTGCCATCGTCTTTTACCCCGATGATGCGCACCGTTTTTTCTTCACCAAGGCGAGGCTCTTCTTCCCGCTCTGTTTCATGGACGAAAACCCGGTACATTTCAGGTACAGTGATCATGAACGTGCCGACCGGCAGCAGGCGATAAGCCCGCGCTTTCAAATCCTGGTTGTAAACGGATGTTGGTGCATCAACATATAATTCGTTGACTTTTTCTTCCGTTGCCAGGCGTCCGTATAGATCACCGTAACGGTCTGTGCGGATCGTCATGAAAATATGATCTCCCTGTTTAGGCCATAATTCTTCAAATTGCGGCAGATCTGCCGGCAATAAATAGACTTCGCGTGTAGTCCCGATATCGACTACCGCTCCCTCACGCTTGGAAACTTTCAACACTTTCGCCCAGCCATAGACGCTCGGCAAAATATGAGGAATCATCGGTGTTGCCGATACGCCTCCCTGACGGTTGCGATAAAGGAAAACTTCAATTTCTTCTCCGATTTCACGGCCTTCTTCGATTTCCGATTCGTTCATCAGAACTTCGTCGCCTGAACCGTCAGATAAGATCCACTGGGAACCTGACCTGTCTTTTATTTGTAATACTGCTTTTTCACCTGGATGCAATGGCATAATAAAACCTCCTGTTTCATTTAACTATTCTTTTCTTCATTTTTGAGTTTTTTCAGCTTTTCGGTAAATTGAGGGTTTTCCTCAAGCACTTGGACGAGGTCTGCGATGCGGTTGATGGAATTCCAGCTCAAATGATGTTCAATTCCTTCTACATCGCCGTAAATGCGTTCTTCATCGACACCGATCAGCCGTAAAAATTGTTCTAATAAATCATGTCTTTTGACAAGCCGTTTACCTAACTTCTGTCCTTGCGGTGTTAATACCAGCCCCCGATAGCGTTCATAAATCAGGTATCCATCCTTATCCAGCTTTTGCACCATTTTCGTCACCGATGACGGCAGCACCGATAACGCCTCGGCAATATCCGAAACGCGTGCATAGCCTTTCTGCTCTATTAATGAGTATATGATTTCAATATGGTCTTCCATACTTGGAGTAGGCAAATTTCGTTCCTCCCTAACGTAGCTATCCTTAAGTTTACTATACCCTCCCCCTACGAACAACTGAGCCCGGTCGTTGCCGAATGTTGTTTATTGCCCGATAGGTTTGCGGGGTGTTTTTTGAGGGTACATATTACTATCTAAGCAGAAAGGTCGGTGAGAACACATGGCTCGTATTTTATGGATTATTCTTGTAGTTATTTTAGCAATATGGCTTATCGGATTTTTAATGGACGTAGCAGGCGGATTAATTCACCTTCTACTGATCGTAGCAGCAATCATTCTAATCGTTAACTTGATTTCCGGCAGGAAAGGGATATAGAAGAAGAGACGGCGAGGACAATCCTCGCCGTCTCTTTTTTTGATCTGTATGCTGCTTCACGGAAGAAACTTTCGCTATTACTCCCTGATTTTCGAATAGACACAGGTATCGTGCAATTTATTGTCTGCGCGCGAGAAGCTTTCATTGCGCAGGACGCCTTCCAGTTTGAAAGCCAGCCTTTCAGCGACGGCACGGCTTCTGACATTGTCCGGATCGCATTTGATCTCCACCCGATTAGCTCCAAGTTCATCAAATGCAAACTGCGTTATACGTTCAACCGCCTCTGTCACATAACCTTTTCCTTCAAATCGATTGTCGACCCAATAGCCGATCTCAAACTTCCGCACTTCCCAGTCGATGCGGTGAAGACCGCTTGATCCGATGAATTCCCCTGTTTCCTTCAGGAAGAAATGGAGGCGGAGATCTTTACGCAATTGAAAATCGGCTGCCGCTTCAATCAGATTGGCTTCAATCTGCTTCAGATCCGGCTTTTTTTGTGCAAACGGCATCCACGGCCGCAATGATTCAATGGAATGCTTGATTGCTTCATAACTGTGAATGGCATCTTCCCGGCGAGGCGCTCGGATCAGCAGGCGTTCGGATTCGAATTGTTCCGGAAAATCGAGCAGCACCGGATTGAATGGCGGCACTGATGATTCTGCGATTGTATCTTCCCATAACACAGGCGTTGTCACACCCTGTTGCCAGTCTTCCCGTGTCATCCCATAAGTGACAGCATCGAAGTACCGATTTTCTATCGTAGAAAACCAAGCTTGGCGAATGTGAGCTTCTTTGACAAATCCGGTGCGTTCAAAAGCTTTACGCATCGCGAAATTGTCGTGTCGGGCATGGCCTTCCAACCGGATTTTCTTTTCAGGCAACGAGAAAACGAAATCCGCTGTCATCTTTAACGCTTTCGGTCCGTAACCTTTGCCGCGGTATGGATCAGCAATCCTAAGATCGAATAAAGGAATGTCATCCTGCAGATCAAAAATCTTTACAAGCCCGACCTGCTCCCCTTCATCATTTTCCACCCAAAAGGTGGTTACCTGATCAGACTGGTAACCGCCTTCTTCTATTGTCTTCTGTATAAGTGCACGGACAGGGTGCTCCTGTCCGTGAAATGGCCAGGAATTCGTCGTCATAAAATGAATCAGCTGTTCCTGCTCTTCCATTGTCCATTCAGTTAATTTCAAAACAAATCCTCCAAGCATGCATTGCTTACTTTTGAACCTTGACCAGGCGCAGAGCATTCATGATTACGAGAAGGGTCGCACCCATGTCTGCGAAAATCGCAATCCATAGAGTGAGCCAGCCCGGAATGATCAACAGCAATGCAATTATTTTCAGCCCTAAAGCAAACATGATATTTTCCTTTATTATACGCAATGTTTTGCGGCTTAGTCGAATGGTATAAGGAAGTTTTTCAAGATCATCAGCCATCAAGGCAATATCAGCCGTTTCAAGCGCTGCGTCTGCCCCTGCACCGCCCATAGCGATACCGACAGTAGAAGCCGCCAGCGCCGGCGCATCGTTGATGCCGTCACCGACCATTGCGACACGGCCATATTTCTGCTGAAGTTCACGTATTGCTGAAAGCTTGTCCTGTGGCATCAATCCTGCCCGCACATCCGTAACGCCGATTTCTGCCGCAATGGCATTGGCAGTCGCGGGATGGTCACCCGTCAGCATAATGGTACTGCCGATGCCCATCTCGTTCAATTTCCGCACAATGCCCGGACTTTCGTTTCGAATGGCGTCAGCAACGGCAATGGTCCCGATAAGCTCTTCTTCTTTAAAAACAGCCATCACCGATTTGCCGCCCTGTTGCAGACGTCGTGCTTCGTCAGAGACCTTAAGCCCAAATTCTTCTGCCCATAGCAGGCTGCCGACATGGATTCTCTCTCCGTCAACCAAGGCATACGCCCCTTTGCCCGTAACCGAATTAAAACTTTCAGAAGGAAGAAGCTGCGGCGCTTCCTTGACGATCGCGCGGGCCAACGGGTGCTGGGACATCGCTTCAGCTGACGCTGCAAGCTGAACGAGCTGCTCTTTCGTATAACCGTTTTCCGGAAACGTATCTGTCATTTCCGGATAACCTTTTGTCAGCGTACCGGTTTTATCGAATGCCACAGCGTTTATGCGGCCCGTTTCTTCCAAGTGGATGCCGCCTTTAATGAGAACGCCCTGTCTTGCAGCATTGCCGATAGCTGTGACGATTGCAACTGGAGTTGACACGACCAGTGCACATGGACAGCCAACGACCAGAACAGCCAAGCCCTGATAGATCCATAGCTGCCAGTCGCCTGTCACGTAACCCGGCACCAACGCCACCAAAAAGGCGATGGCGATGATGGCCGGTGTATAGTACTTCGCGAATTGGTCGACGAATTTTTGCGAAGGCGCTTTTTCCGCCTGCGCTTCTTCCACCAGGTGGATGATTTTGGCGATGGTCGTATCTTCCACTCGTTTGGTGACAGTCACTTCGAGTGCGCCTTCTTCGTTCATGGTTCCGGCAAACACTTCAGCACCGGGTCTTTTGACTTCCGGAATCGATTCACCGGTGATGGCTGCCTGATTGACTGCAGATTCACCGCGCAGCACTACACCGTCCATTGCAATTTTCTGTCCAGGTTTGACGATCAGGACATCGCCGATACGCACTTCTTCCGTATCCATTTCGAGCAATTCACCGTCCCGCTGGATCAAGGCACGTGAAGGCGCCAGATCCATGAGGCTGCGAATCGACTGGCGCGCTTTGTTCATCGAGAAGGATTCAAGCGCTTCACTGATCGCAAATAAAAATACGACCACTGCGCCTTCCCGCCATTCACCGATGATTGCTGCTCCGATCACGGCAATCGTCATCAATGTTTTCATATCAAATTCAAAGCGGCTAAGGTTCATCAAACCGGTACGGAACATATGATAACCGCCGACAAGCATGGAACCTGCGAACAAACCGATTGCCCACGGGTTGTTTTCACTTGTCTGGAAAGAAAGGATGACACCCGCGATTAGCAACACAAATGAAATTGCGGTTTCAATTGTCTGCCGCCGTTTATAAAAAGGCGTATGCTCGACTTTGGCTTTTTCCGGATAAACCCGGATATGGTCAAATGCCCCCGCGCGTTCCAGTTCATCGATGGAAACATTGCCATCCACCGTCAGCTTCGATGCCCCGAAATTCAAATCAACCCTTTTGATGTCCGGCAGGCTGCGTATGTTCTTTTCAAATTTTGCCGCGCAATTTGTGCAGGACAGATTTTCAAGACGATAGGTTTTAACCAACTTCCACACCTTCTTTCGCATGTTCATGCGCAATGGTCACAAGCTGATGGACATGCTTATCCGATAAGGAATAATAGATCTGTTTTCCTTTCCGCTCAGATTTTGCAAGTTTGCGCTCACGCAGATACCGCAGATGATGGGAGGCAGTGGCTGTTGACCCGCCGATCACTGCAGCAATATCACAGACACACATTTCTTCTTCTATCGTTAACGCAAAAGCGATTTTCAAACGCGTCTCATCGGCCAATGCCTTGAAGAGAATCGCCACATCGGTAAGATCCGTCATTTGGTTTTGAACATTATCCACTCGTTCAGGATGGACTTTCGTAATTTCACAAATCTCTTTCACTATGGCACACTCCTCGCTCAATCAAACCATCATTTGATTGTTTTCTTCAGTTTAACCTTTTCAGTGTCCATAGTCAAACCATCATTTGATTGTTTTCATCATCTGTGAAAAGGAAACAGCCTTTTATTGTCGAATAAATACTTTAAGCTTTTCAGGTGAAGGGGGAATGGGGATGTACCAGAAAATATTATTGGCGGCGGATGGTTCGGAGCATTCAAAAAAAGCAGCAGCTGAAGCTTTGAAAATGGCAAAGATGTTCAAAGATGCCGCAGTGACATTGCTGTAT
>CAZGMW010000089.1:0-6355 GCA_964526895.1 uncultured Planococcus sp.
GCCGCGAGACAATCGTCGGCCATATCGAAAACACGTGGCAGGTATTCGAAACGCGCTTCACGGAGCTTTGGGAAAATGAAGGCATCGAAGATTTCAAAAGCGTTCCGGGTTACCGTGAATCCGTTCTCGACAAGATTTTCAAAGACACCCTCGGCTTTGCCGGCTGTGAATTGATCCGCCGCACCATTGGCCTGGCGCATGTCAAAGACCTGGACGGCATTGAGGATGCAGAACAACGCATCGAATCTAAAAAACAAGCTCTCCGCATCGGGGAGACATTAATCTTAAAACGAAGTGAACTCACATCGATTCAAGATGTGACAGCGCTTTTGAAGGAGCTGTAAAGAATGGCAATCCCTTTATCAATCCAATGGATCAACAATCAGTTAATCATTCTCGATCAACAGAAACTGCCTCACGAAACAGAATATATCGCATTGAACACAATTGAAGATGTTTACGACGCAATCGTTACGCTGAAAGTCAGAGGAGCACCGGCTATCGGCATTACAGCTGCATACGGCTTGGCGCTGGCTGCCCAAAAGCATGACACCGAAACGCTGGAAGTTTTCCATCATTACGTGAAAAAAGACGCGGTTTACCTGACGGCGTCGCGTCCGACGGCAGTCAACCTGGCGTGGGCGATCGGCAGGCTGCAGCAAACCATCCAATCAGCAAAAACGGTTGCAGCGGCAAAGACGGAAATTCTGGCGGAAGCGAAACGTATTCATGAAGAAGATGAGGAAGCATGCCGGACAATCGGCGGTTATGCGCTTGAGTTATTGGAAGGCCGGTCGAGAGTCATGACGATCTGTAACGCAGGCTCCATTGCGACAGCGAAATACGGCACCGCGTTGGCACCGTTTCATCTCGGCAAGGAGCTGGGGCGTGAATTCGAAGTCTTTGCCTGCGAAACGCGTCCGGTATTTCAAGGGTCGCGCCTGACGGTTTGGGAATTGCAGCAGTCCGGGGTGGATGTAACGCTGATCACCGATAGCATGGCGGCGCACACAATCGGGGCGAAAGGCGTTGAAGCGATCATTGTCGGCGCTGACCGCATTGCGGCAAACGGCGATACAGCCAATAAAATCGGCACCTTCAACCTGGCGATTCTTGCAGCGGCCTATAAAATTCCGTTCTATGTGGCGGCACCGGCCTCAACTTTTGATCTGCAAATACCGAATGGCAAAAATATACCGATTGAAGAACGACCGGCGAAGGAAATTACGCATATTGCCGGCCAGCAAGTTGCACCGAACGGCACGAAAGTCTTCAATCCTGCATTTGACGTGACGCCGGCGCAGTACATTACGGCAATCATCACAGAAAAAGGCATTATTCATCCAAATTATGAACGAAATATACCGGAACTGTTTTCTGCAGTCTCAGGAAAAGGAGAAAACTCATGAAAAAACAATCATTTTGGATCATCGCGGCTTTATTGTTCATCAGTATTTTATTGGCGGCTTGCCAGCCGAAAGGCGAAACGGTGACTGAAGCCGAAACGGATTCGGACGAAAAGGCGGCAACATCAGAACACCCGCTGGCGGGCAAGGAAGTGGCGTTGATTCTGCAGCAGAATCTCGGCACGTTTTCGGCTCAATACATAGCGGGAGTGGAAGAACAGGTTGAAAGTTTCGGCGGCAGCGTCACTGTATTTAATTCTGAAGGAGACTTGGCGAAAATGGCGTCCAATCTTGACGCTGCGATCAACCAGGGAGCAGACGCGATTCTGATCGACCACGGAACGAAAGAGGCGTTGAACCAAGGCGTTGAAAAAGCTGTGGAAAAAGGGATTCCAGTTGTGGCGTTTGACGCGGGAGTCGACGTGGAAGGCGTGGTTTCGCTGGAGCAGGGAGACCAGCTGATGGCGGAACAGACGTTAACGAAACTGGCTGAAGACCATAACGGCGAAGCGAATATCGTAAAAATCTGGACGGCCGGCTTTGCGCCGATGGAACGCCGCCAAATCGCTTATGAGCAATTTTTGAAAGACAACCCGGGCATCAAAGAAGTGGCGGCATTCGGTGCTGCTACTCAAAATACAGCACTTGATACACAAGCGCAAATGGAAGCGATCCTGAAGCAATACCCGAACGAAGGCGAGATCACTGCGGTCTGGGCGGCATGGGATGAGTTCGCGAAAGGCGCTGTCCGCGCAATCGAGCAGGCGGGACGCACAGATATCAAAGTTTACAGCATCGACATGAGCGATGAAGATTTGCAGATGATCCAGAAAGACGGCAGTCCGTGGGCAGCTTCGGCAGCGGTCGACCCGACAGATATCGGTCGCATCCAAGTGCGTTACGCTTACCAATTGATCAACGGAGAACAGCCTGAGGAGAAAGTTGTGCTTGAGCCGGTATTCATCGATGCCGAACAGCTTCCGGAAGAAACGGTGACGACTGAGACGTTGAGCGAGTACATTGAAGGTTGGGGAGCAAGCGAGCAAGGCTATACTGACGATCTTCGTGAATTGGAAGGAGAATAAAGAGAAACTTCATTCAATGGGAATTTCCCATTGAATGTTAGTTGATCCAATCGGGTTTTTACGATCAGTCGATCTCCCGCTTGGAGAAGCGGGAGTTATACTGATCGTTAAAACGGGATAAAAATTGGAGCCGTCCTCGGAATTGGGCGGCTCTTTCGGCGAAAGGAGGAATGCAGAGATGGCACAATTACTGGATATGCGTGCAATCGGCAAGCGTTTCGGCAATGTAACCGCCTTGGAGAATGGAGAGCTGACGCTGGAAAAAGGTGAAGTTCATGCCTTGCTCGGCGTCAACGGAGCGGGAAAAAGCACCATGATCAAGATCCTGTCAGGAGTTTACGGCCAGGACAGCGGCGAAATCAGACTCGACGATGAAATCATCACTCTGCGTTCACCCAAGCAGGCCAAAGAACACGGCATTTATTGCGTTTACCAGGAAGTCGATACGGCCATCGTTGCGGAATTGACGGTGGCGGAAAATATCCTGATGGACAGTTTTGCGGCAGGCGGCAGTTTTCTGTTGTCGAAGCAGAAGATTAATAAGCAGGCCAAAGAAGCCTTGGCTAAATTGCAGTCGGAAGAAATCTCCGTCACCCGGAAAGCGGGAACACTCACTTTGGCGGAAAAACAGCTGGTGCTGATTGCCCGGGCATTGGTGCATTCGGCGAAAATCATCATTTTCGATGAACCGACAGCGCCTTTGTCATTGACGGAATCGGATAAACTGTTTTCGGTTATCAGGAAATTGAGCAGCGAAGGCGTCGGCTGTGTCTTCATTTCCCACCGGCTGCCGGAAGTCTTTGAAATCAGCGACCGGATTACCGTGATGCGAGAAGGGAAATGGGTCAACACTTTCGTTACGGCAGAGTCTGATTCCGAGCAAATCATTGAAGCGATGCTGGGCGAAGCGCTCAGCCACGAACTGGAGTATCAGACACATTCGACTGGCGATAATGTGCTTGAAGTTAAAGCTTTATCTGACAGCGGCAAGCTAAAGGATATTTCATTGTCAGTGAAAGCCGGCGAAATCGTCGGCATTGTCGGACTCGTCGGGGCCGGCAAGACGGAACTTGCTAAAGCGCTGTTCGGAGCGGCGAAATCAGTCAGCGGATCGGTCGAAATTATGGGGAGAAAAACCCGCATCACACATCCGGAAGATGCCATCCGGGCGGGAATGGCATTGATCCCCGAGGAACGCCGGAAAGAAGGCTTGTTTGTCCACGAAACGCTGAGGGCCAATGCTTCTTTTCCGAATCTCCGGAAATTCTCGACAAAACTGTTCATGAATAAAGCAGCTGAAAAGAAATTCGCAGAAGGCATCATTGAAAAATTAAAAATAAAAACCGGCGACACCGAAACACCGCTCCTCCACTTGAGCGGAGGCAATCAGCAAAAAGTGGCCATCGGCAAATGGATGAGCCTCGACTCGCTGCTTTATTTATTCGATGAACCGACAAAAGGCGTCGATATCGGCGCGAAAGTGGACATCTTCAAATTGATCCGGGAACTGGCCGGAAGCGGCAAAGGCTGCCTGTATTTCTCCAGTGAAATCCACGAAGCGATCGGCATCTCCGATCGGATTCTGGTAATGTGCGATGGTCAGATTGTGAAGGAATTATCACGTCAAGAAGCGACCCAGGAAAGGATACTACTCTATGCAAGCGGCGGAAAAGAAGAGCATATCGAAACCGAAAAACTCAATAAAAGAGAACGCAGTCCAATTTCTGTTTAAATACGGCGCGATTATTTTGCTGATTGCGATCATCCTGTATTTCAGCAGCATCAGCGACGCGTTCTTCAGCTACGGCAACTTCTCGGATATTCTCCGGTCGATTTCGATCGTCACGCTACTGGCGCTCGGCGTGACGTTTACGCTTGTAGTCGACGGCTTTGACTTGTCCGTCGGCTCGACCATGTCCCTGTCGACCGTCGTCGCGGCGTCTTTGATGGTGTGGTATGACATGCCGCTGTGGCTTGTGCTGTTATTGCCGCTCTTGATCGGTGTGGCGGTCGGGCTCGTCAACAGCTTCCTCATCACGGTCATCGGCATTCCCGATCTCCTGGCGACGCTCAGCATGATGTATATCGTGGCGGGGCTTCACCGTACGTATACGGAAGGCTATTCGATCTACAATAATATGCCGCTGACTTCCGGCGGCACGGCTCCCGGCCAATTGTCCGAAGCGTTTCTGTGGATCGGCCAGGGGCAGATGCTCGGCCTGCCTGTGCCGGTGTGGATCATGGTAGTCATGGTGCTGGCGGCGTATGTGATTCTGAATCATACACGCTGGGGCCGCATTCTTTATATGACAGGCGGCAATGCGGAAGCGGCTACTTTGTCAGGCGTTAATGTGAAACGAGTGAAGACTTCGGCGTACATCATTTCCGGCGTCTTCGCTTCGATGGCGGGCATCCTGTTTACGGCTCGTGTCGGTTCCGGCCAAATCGATGCCGGCGCGCCGCTGTTGATGGAAGCGGTCGCGGCTGTATTCGTCGGCTATTCGGTGCTCGGCGCGGGTAAACCGAATGCCCTCGGCACATTCTTCGGCGCAGCCGTCATCGGTATTCTTTTGAACGGGCTGACAATCCAGAACCTGCCGTATTACGCGTTCGATATCATCAAAGGGGCGGTATTGGTTGCGGCACTCGCGGTTACGTATGTGTATGCGAAGAATAAGTTTGCGAAGACGTGAAATATTTTTTTATAGGGAACAAAGGGGGTTCGTAAAGCGTGGTGACACGTTTACGAGCCCTTTAGTATCAGCAAGCACACGACCTGTTCCAACACCAATTCAAGTTTGAAAAATGGAAATGTTATACTTACTATATATTCAGAAGCTTTAGTTTCTGCATTTCGTTCTTTTATTTATATTGGAATTAGTACAAAGGGGGCCAATATGGAAGTAGTATATTTCGCGGGTGGATGTTTATGGGGAGTGCAGGCTTATATGAAAACTTTGCCTGGAGTTACGTTTACGGAAGCAGGAAGAGCTAATGGAACAAGTCAAACACTGGAATGTGATTATGACGGGTATGCCGAATGTGTAAAAACGGGATTTGATCCGGCGGTTGTCACAATCAAAGAATTAATGGGTTATTTTCTTGAAATCATAGATCCATACAGTTTGAATAAGCAAGGGCAGGATGTCGGCGAGAAATATAGAACCGGCGTTTATAGTGAAGAGCCTGGACACTTAAAAGACGCGAAGGCTTTTCTCAGCGCGAGAAATGATTATGACCGTATAGTTATAGAAGTACTGCCTCTCGCAAATTATGTGAGAAGCGCGGAAGAACACCAGGATCGGTTAGATAGACGGCCTGATGATTATTGCCATATTCCGAAAGAAATATTGAGTAAGTATAAAACTAAGAGAGAATCTTTGAAATAGGTGTCTAGTTTCCTAAAATACAAAAAAGGTGGGATTCCTATCAACTACCAAGCTATTAATTTGAATGAGAAATTCTCTAAGTTCAATGAACATTGGTCACCAAAAGTTATTGCTGAGATGAACGACTATCAATTTAAACTCGTCAAGATAGAGGGCCATTTTGAATGGCACGATCATCAGGAGACCGATGAAGTATTTATCGTTCTTGAGGGTGAGATGTTCATTGATTTTCGTGATGGCCAAGTTAAAATTTCTCAAGGAGAGCTGTTTACAGTTCCAAGAGGAATTGAACACAAGCCTTTTGCTGAGCGAGAATGCCATATCATGCTGGTGGAGCCAAAGGGCGTTGTGAACACGGGTGATATTAAATCGGAACTAACAGCTGATAATGATATTTGGATTTGATTCCTGCAATGAAACAGACGGATAAAAAGAACCTCTTTTTCTCCGTCTGTTTTTATATGTGGGGGGCTGT
>CAZGMW010000090.1:0-6326 GCA_964526895.1 uncultured Planococcus sp.
ACCGAAATTATCAACTGCACGCTGTACTGCCTCTTTATTGATGTCAGTGACAATCAGGTCAGCACCTTCTTTGTGAAGGTATTCACACAACGTGTAAGCAACATTGCCGACTCCTTGCACAGTAATTTTTTTGCCTTCAAGTGAATCGTCGCCAAACGCTTCAAGAGCAGCTGCTTTCATCCCGATATAGCAGCCGTATGCTGTTACCGGTGATGGGTTGCCTGAAGAACCGAAGGCAGGAGAAATACCTGTTACGAAATCAGTTTCTTCATGGATCAAATCCATATCCGCTACAGTTGTTCCAACGTCTTCCGCTGTGATATAACGGCCGTTCAATCCTTGGATGAAACGCCCGAACGCGCGGAACATTTCTTCGTTTTTATCTTTTAACGGGTCTCCGATGATAACTGTTTTACCGCCGCCAAGATTAAGTCCGGCTGCTGCGTTTTTATATGTCATTCCGCGTCCAAGACGGATTGCGTCTTCGATCGCTTCTTCTTCAGTTTCATAATTCCACATGCGAGTGCCTCCAAGAGCAGGCCCCAAGGTAGTGTCATGGATGCAGATGATCGCTTTCAAACCAGAATTTTTATCCTGGCAAAATACCAATTGCTCATAATCGTGTTCTTCCATTTTCTTGAATATTTCCATTTTCTTTTCCTCCTAAGGTTTATTCGCTGGCTGATGACTTTATCGCCAATGCCAATGAAAACAATTTGCTTTCTGCACTGTCTGCCCGGGAAGTCAGCACGATGGGCGCTTTTGCACCTGCAATGACTCCTCCAACTTTCGCATTTGCGAAATAGACAAGGGATTTGTACAATATGTTGCCGGCTTCAATGTTTGGAACCACCAGTATATCCGCTTTACCGGCAGCAGCTCCTTTGATGCCTTTATGCCCGGCAGCAATGGTTGAAATTGCGTTGTCGAGAGCCAGTGGGCCATCAACGACACAGCCAATGATTTGTCCTCGCTGGTTCATGGCAGTCAATGCCGCAGAATCCAGAGTTGCTTGCATCGCAGGATTGACAACTTCGACTGCTGCAAGTGGTGCCACAACCGGTGTTTCAATCCCTATAGAGTGGGCGATTTGAACAGCGTTGCGTATAATCTGAGCTTTTTGCATCAGATCAGGCGTGATGTTCATACCAGCGTCTGTTATAAAGATAAGCCGGTCGAACCCTTTGATTTCAAAAGCGGCTACATGTGACAGAATCTTGCCAGTCCGCAAGCCATAATCTTCATTTAAAACCGCTTTCAGCAATACAGCTGTAGGAATATGGCCTTTCATCAAGACATTTGAATCCTTGACAAAGACTGATTTGACCGCTGCATTTGCTGCCTGTACCGGCCCTTTAACATTAACTATCCTTATTTTCGGATGATTCAGCAGATGAGGATAATGCTCGCTGATCATTTCCTTTAATTTAGCCTCTTCATCAAAAAGGCTGAAACTTGCAATATTGCGTGTGATTGCCATATTTACCGCTTCCAAAACTTCCTTGTCGGCAGCAGCTGCAACCGCCACATCATTTCTTTTTTCTTCGAGAGAAATTTGTTCAACTATATCATTTAATGTGGTCAATTCATTTCACCTCATTCTTCTTAATTAAAACAGAAAAAAACCTGTAATATAAGGGATGTAAGCGGTTTATCGATGGAAAACAGCCCTTTCCTTTGCAAATTATTGCAAAATCGTGCAAAGAGTTGCAAAATCAGTCCAACCCGAATTTTTCCAGCTTATAATAAAGCGTCCTTAACGATATATCCAATGATTTGGCTGTCTTGGACTTATTTCCTTTATTTTGTTCTATTGCTCGTTGCAAAATACCGCGCTCCACTGTATCCAGCTGCTCTTGTAAAGGGCTGCCCGTTTCTATCGCCACTTCATTTCTGGCTTCTGTCGCCTTGATCATATTCAACGGTATGTTCTTTTCAGTCAGTATTTTTTCATTGATGTTCATGAAAATCATCGCTCTGCTGATTACGTTCTCGAGTTCCCTCACGTTCCCCGGCCAATCATACATCCTCAATAACTGAAGAGCTTTGTCTGTTACGGTTTCGACATTTCTGCCATATTCCTGATTCAGCTTCATCAGAAGCCTATCCACGATATTCGGAATATCCTGTTTTCTGCTCCGAAGAGGTGGAATGAGAATCGGCATCCTGTTCAGCCGGTAATAAAGATCTTCTCTGAACGTCCCTTCCAGCAGCGCTTTTTCCATATTCGCATTCGTTGAGGCAATGACCCTCACATTGACCGGTACCGGCTTGCTTCCACCGATACGGAGAGTCTCATGCTCCTGCAGGACCCGCAATAATTTGCTTTGAATCGCAGGGGACAACTCTCCGATTTCATCTATGAAAATACTGCCATTATTCGCCTCTTCGAATAAACCTTTCTTTTCACCGCTTTTGACGCCGGGCAACGCATCTTCTTCGTAACCGAAAAGTTCGCTTTCCAGCAGTTCTTCAGAAAGAGCCGCACAATTCACTCGCACAAATTTATTGTATTTACGGTCACTGGCGCTGTGGATGGCGTGTGCGAATAATTCTTTGCCAGTACCTGATTCACCGCGCAGCAAAACGGTAACCGGTGTTTGTGCCGCCAATTTTGCCTGCTGCAGTGAAAGCTGCATTTCTGCGGATACACCGATGATATCATCGAATGTGTATTTGGATTCCAATGTACGGATAATGCTCCTTGCGCGGTCAAGCTCTTTCATAAGCTGTCTTATTTCAGTAGTGTCATGAATGACTCCTACGCTTCCTTTCAGGATATCATTGACGATAATCGGTGCAACGTTTACAATCACTTCACGATTGGCCGGTCCGACTTTAAGATTCACGCCTCGTACCGGTTTCCTTGTCTGTAATGCCCTTAAATGCATGCTCTCCCCTTCTGAAATATCTGCAGAGGCAGGCTGACCAAGGACATCTTCCATTTGCAGTCCGGTAATCCGGGTGTATGCCGGATTCACCAGCAATCCATAGCCGTTTTCATCGACCACGGAAATGGCATCATCACTCGACTGGATGATTGCCTGCAGCATCGTTTGAATTTCTTTCAAATCTGTAATTTCTTCAGCTAATGACACCACTTCAGTAATATCTTGAAATACAGCAAAAGCACCAATGATTTCACCATTTTCATTAATCATCGGAAATCTGGAAGTGACAATTTTCAGGCCATTTTTCAACTGTAATTCCCTATTCAGTTCGATTCGGCCGGTTTCATAGATCCGGGGAAGCTCACTTGAGGATATTAGTTCGTGGATATGCTTGCCGATTACAGTATCGGGATCCTGTTCAAGCATTCTAGAAGCGGAGCGGTTCATGAATATGATATGGCTTTCCTCATCAATTCCAATCATGCCTTCTTCTATCGAATTGAAAATGATATTCTGTTTATGGCTTTCGCCGCTAAGTTTTTTTATGAAATGTTCTTTTTCATCTATTAATTTCACGATGAAGTTCGCAATGCTGCCCGGTATGATGACAGTACTTTGAAGAAAATACTCTTCCAATTGCTTTTGGACTTCACTGCTTCCGGAAACATTTATAACTATGTCAAATTCATCCCTTTTAAATTCCTTGTAACTTTTTTTAACCGGTATTTTCAAGGCTTTGGCCAATTCCAGTGCAGGAGCCGCCGGATTGATATCTGCAATTCCTGACATTTTCAGGTTTCCAGAATCACAAAGCATCTTCAATAGAGCAGAGCCGCCTGCTCCCCCGCCAATAATCAAAACTTTTTGCAAGAAAGTTCACACTCCTTTAATCAATCGTGCAATCGTTTGCAATCCCATTTAAGGGTACAACAGGTAGGAACTCTTGACAACTTTAATGGAAATCGGAAACAATGGATTGAGAAGGAGTGGAAATATGGGACGTTTAATTGCATTCATCATTCTTTTGATTCCTGGAATAATGGCCGCCTATGGCATAAAATTAATGAGGGATTCTGTATTCAATAAATTGCTGGAACCCTATCCGGTATTATGGCTTCAGTTTTCATTGGGTCTACTTTTCACTGTGCTGGGCATAGGTTTTTTTGCCGGCTTCTTGTTGAACCGCGACCGGAAAAAAGGAACAGTGTCGAAGAGATTTCAAAAATAAAAAATGCGTCCGCCTATATTGGGCAGACGCATTTTTTTATACGTTTCAAAGTCCACTAAAACATAAAGATGAACGTTGCTGTTGAGTATCCATTTTAAAGTTACGCACTTATATGTATTAAATGAAGGGGAAGTAACAGCCTTCTTCCCCTTTAAACGGCATCCTTACTATTCTGCCGTTGCATTTTCGCTTTCTATATTTCGGCTGACGGTATCATACAACATGGCAATGAACTCCGAATTCGCCGGACGGTTTTTTAAGTATTCCTCACTGTAGCCAAAAGTATTTGCAATCGCTTTTATATCCCCTCGATTCCAAACCAGTTCGATTGCATGGCGGATCGAACGTTCCACTCTCGTCGAAGTGGTATCAAACCGTTCTGCTATTCCCGGGTAAAGTGATTTTGTCACTTTATGGATGATATTTGGATTCTCTAAAACAAGATTGACCGCTTCTTTTAAATAGATATAGCCATTGATGTGTGGTGGAATGCCGATTTCTTTGATTACGGCTGTAACCGGATCATCTTTTACTTCAGGCTCGCTCACGGGCTCTTCCATAATATGCTCTATCTGCAAAGCGAGGCGGTCAAGTTCAAAAGGTTTCATGATGAAGTAGGATGCACCATTTTGAGCTGCCTGACTCATCAAGGTATCCTGGCCAAAGGCGGATAGCATAATAACACGGATACTCTGTAAACCATCTTCTCTCTTTATAGCGTCCAGGACCCCGATTCCATCAAGAAAAGGCATGATATTATCCAGCAACAGGATATCCACTTTTTGTTTTTTTAACATTTCCATGCATTCTTTGCCATTATGGGCAACCGCTACTACTTCCATATTAGGCTGTAAATTCAGATATTCCACCATCATGTCCGCTAATTGACGATTATCATCGGCTATAGCGATATTTATCTTTTCCATTTTTTCAATTCCTCCTGTAACTGCTTCACGGAATTTTATCTCATCGCAAGCTTGCGGTCTTTGGCTAGCTTAAGCAGTTCGTCTGCGTGCTGTAAAGTCAGTTCTGTGATTTCCGCTCCTGAAAGCATCCTGCTCATTTCTTCTGTCCGCTCCTGCCCATCCAATTCATGGACAGCTGTAATAGTCCGCTTTTTCTCGATTCGCTTTTCGATGAAAAGATGCTGGTCTGCCATCGCCGCCACTTGTGGCAGATGGGAAATGCACAGCACTTGGGAATGCACGGAAATAGCTGCAATTTTCTCTGCGATTGCCTGGGCGACGCGGCCGCTGACACCCGTGTCGACTTCATCGAAAATAATAGAAGTGACTCCCTGGTGCTGGGAGAAGATTGTCTTTAAAGCGAGCATCATACGAGATAATTCTCCGCCAGAAGCAACTTTGGTCAAAGGTTTTAAAGGTTCGCCCAAGTTCGTTGAAATATGGAAAGCGATGGAATCTCCTCCGTTGCGGTCAAATTTACCTGGCGCAAACGGTTCAAAAACCACTTCAAATGATGCTTTGCCCATATGTAATTCGCGAAGCTGTTCCATAATGTCCTTGCTTAGACGGACAGCAGCTTTTTTTCTCAACAGGGTCAATTCTTCTGCATCCACTTTAAGGTCTTCGTTCAGTTCTTTCAATTTTTGCTGATCAAGTTGCAGTCGTTGATCACGGTTCTGCAATTTATCAAGCTCGTCTGTCTGGGTTTCCTGGTAAATCAATATATCTTCAACTGAAGCTCCGTATTTTCTCTTCAGTGCCTGTATAACAGCCAGACGCTGCTCGATTTCATTGAGCCGGCCAGGATCGAATTCCATATCGTCCAGCATTCTTTTTATATCTGTAGCTGTATCCTGCAGTTGATAGAAAGCACCGCTGACCATTTCCGAATGGCTTTGGTAAGATTCATCTACAGAAGCGGCATGTTCAAGTTCCGACATCGCCGAACCCACCCAATCGAGGCCTTTGGTTTCTCCTTGAATCGCTTCATGCGCTGCGGATACAGATTCGTATATTTTATTGAAGTTCTGCAGCTTTTTTCGCTCGAGCGCCAACTCTTCTTCTTCTCCGGCAATCAGTTCCGCCGCTTCGATTTCACGCAGCTGAAAAGTCAATAAATCGATGCGTTGTGCAATTTGCTGTTCATTTTCATTATATGAAGAAAATTCACGTTTTAATTTCGTATATTTCTCGAAAGTGTTATTGAAACTTGATTTTGCTTTAAAGAGCGAGTTCCCCGCT
>CAZGMW010000091.1:0-6316 GCA_964526895.1 uncultured Planococcus sp.
TTTGGTGTCTTTTTTTATTGCTTTTTCAATGTTCTGCAGCAATCGATATTGCACAAAACAGCTTCGCTTTCCTGGGGGCTCGCGCTGAGCTAACTCGGACTCGTTCCACTTCGCCCGAGTGAACGTGATTCGATAACGCCGGCACTTTCAAGTTTGCGAAGTGCGTTGACGATTACTGAACGCGTGATTCCGACACGGTCAGCGATTTTCGAAGCAACCAACAAGCCCTCGTTGCCGTCAAGCTCTTCAAAAATGTGCTCGATGGCTTCTAGCTCACTGTATGACAGTGAAGAAATTGCCATTTGAACAACTGCTTTGCTGCGTGCTTCTTCTTCGATGCGGTCGCCTTTTTCGCGCAGAATTTCCATTCCGACAACAGTAGCGCCGTATTCGCCAAGAATCAAATCATCATCCTGGAACTCAGTACTAACACGCCCAAGAAGTAATGTTCCAAGACGTTCGCCGCCTCCGATGATCGGCACGATCGTAGTCAAGCCGTTTTTGAACAACTCACGTTCTTCAACAGGGAAAATTGTATGTTCGCTGTTTACATCAAGGTTAGCAGATGTTTCGTTGATGTTCGAAAGGTTCTGAGTGTATTCAATCGGGAACTGGCGATCTTCAAGCATGCCTTTCATCCGTTCATTTTCAATCTGTTGATTGATGGCATAGCCAAGGACTTTACCTTTGCGGCTGACTACGAATGCGTTGCACTCGATGACTTCGCTCAAAGTTTCTGCCATGTCCTTAAAGTTAACCGGCTTGCCGGCTGCTGCTTGCAGCATAGAGTTAATTCGTCTTGTTTTTCCTAATAAATTCATTTAAATGAACCTCCTACATAATTCGTACCGTATTTATTCAATATTCTAAAGCTTTTTACTCTTTAAGTGAACTGATTTGACTTAATTATAAAATAAATTGTGACAAATCTTTGTTTTTTGCCACATTTTCAAGTTTATCGTTCACATATTGAGGTGTAATGTCTATCTGCGCTGGGCTTATTTCCGAAGCTTCAAAGGACAGATCTTCGAGCAGCCGCTCTAAAATGGTATGCAATCGGCGGGCTCCGATATTATCGGTATCCTGATTCACTTCATACGCAATTTCCGCAAGTCTGACGATTGAGGCATCATTGAAGTTTACCACAACTCCCTCTGTTTC
The DNA here is from genome assembly GCA_964526895.1 of uncultured Planococcus sp. Classification (GTDB taxonomy): domain Bacteria; phylum Bacillota; class Bacilli; order Bacillales_A; family Planococcaceae; genus Planococcus. The sequence goes on from CAZGMW010000091.1 coordinate 1,162, forward strand.
GAGAAGTGCTTTATATTGATTCAGCAAAGAATGTTTCGGTTCCGTCAAAATTTTGACGAAATCTTCCACTTCCAGCTTCTGCAGTTCTACACGAATCGGGAATCGGCCCTGCAATTCCGGAATCAGGTCAGAAGGTTTCGACATATGGAAAGCACCTGCTGCAACGAATAGCATATAATCCGTTTTGACAGCTCCGTATTTAGTAGACACTGTTGACCCTTCTACTATCGGCAAAATATCACGCTGCACACCTTCACGCGACACATCCGCTGAAGAAGAGTTGTTTTTGCTGGCAATCTTGTCCATCTCATCGATAAAGATAATTCCATGCTGTTCTGCACGGTCGATAGCTTCGTTAGCCACTTCTTCATCATCCACCAATTTGGCAGCTTCTTCAGCAGCCAAAATGCGTCTTGCTTCTTTCACCTGTAAACGGCGCTTTTTCTTTTTCTTTGGCATCAATGAAGACAGGGCATCCTGCATATTGGCTCCCATTTGCTCCATACCCGAGCCTTGAAGTGCATCAAACATAGAAGGCTGATTTTCAAGCACTTCCACATTCAACCATTCATCCTCCAATTTCCCGGCTTTTAGATCTTCCGCGATCTCACGTCTTTTCACTCGAACTTCGACTTCTGCTGTAGGCTCTTCTTCATCTTGATCGAATTTCTGGCCAAACATCATCTCAAGCGGATTTTGGGCCGTTTGTTTTTTCTTCATCGATGGCGCGAGCAGCTTCACAATACGCTCGTTGGCGGCAGCTTCGGCTTTGCCTTTGACTGCTTCAAATTTTTCTTCTTTCACAATTCTCACTGCAGCTTCAACCAAATCACGGACCATTGATTCCACATCACGGCCAACATAACCTACTTCTGTGAATTTGGTTGCTTCCACTTTGATGAATGGCGCGCCGGTCAATTTGGCGATGCGTCTGGCGATTTCGGTCTTGCCGACACCGGTCGGTCCGATCATCAGGATATTCTTCGGAATTACTTCGTCGCGCAGCTCCTCATCCAGGCGGCTTCTTCTATAGCGGTTACGAAGTGCAATCGCTATAGACCGCTTGGCGTCTTTCTGGCCGACTATGTACCGGTCAAGATGCTGTGTAATCTGCTTGGGCGTTAAATCGGTTTGCGTTTTCATTTGGACAGCTCCTCCACTACGATTTGATGATTTGTATAAACACAAATATCCGCTGCGGTTTCAAGCGCCGACTGTGCAATTTCTTTGGCGGACATATTGTCGCCAGCATATTTTTTCAACGCTCTGCCGGCTGCGAGAGCGTAATTGCCACCAGATCCGATTGCTAAAATTCCATCATCCGGCTCAATTACTTCACCTGTGCCTGATACAAGAAGCAACTCTTCTTTATTCATGACGATCAGCATCGCTTCCAACTGGCGAAGCATTTTATCTCCACGCCATTGTTTTGCCAGTTCCACTGCTGCACGCTGCAGATTCCCATTATATTCGGTGAGTTTTCCTTCAAACATTTCAAAGAGTGTAAAGGCATCGGCTACTGACCCGGCAAAACCCGTGAGTACCTGGCCATTATATAAAGTCCGTACTTTTCTGGCTGTGTGTTTCATGACAACGGCGTTGCCGAATGTCACTTGTCCATCACCTGACATTGCACATTCGCCGTTATGGCGAACTGCGAATATAGTAGTGGCATGAAATTGTTCCATGTAAATTCCCCTCTCTAAGCTCGTGGATGTGAATTTAAATAAGTCTTTCTTAAATGCTCTTTTGTGACATGTGTATATACCTGTGTTGAAGCCAGATGGGAGTGGCCAAGCAATTCCTGTACAGTCCGAAGATCCGCTCCATTATTTAAAAGATGGGTGGCAAAGCTGTGTCGGATCATATGCGGGTAGATATTGGAATTGGCTGATGCCTTTTTCATGCACTCGGTCAATATATGCCGCACTCCCCGGGCTGTCAAAAGATCTCCACGGTTATTTACAAATAAACCATCATGCTCCGTGTTTTTCATAAGCTTAGGACGAACTTCTTCAATATAATGTTCCAGTGCGTCATGGGCAAATTGCCCATAGGGTATGTAACGTTCTTTACGACCCTTCCCCATCACTTTCACAATTTGCATGTGGCGATCGAGATCTTTCATCCGAATAGAAGTACATTCACTGACCCGCATCCCGGTTGCATAAAGCAGTTCCAAAAGCGCTGTATTGCGGATTGAAAGTTTATCTTCACCTTTTACCGATTCAAATAATGCTTCCAATTCTTCTTCATAAAAGAATTGTGGAAGCCGTTCTTCTTTTTTTGGATGATAAAGAGAACGGAATGCTTCTTCACTCAGCCCGAATTCACGGTTTCCATATTTAAAAAAAGATCGGATTGCGGAAATTTTACGGGATACAGTCGGCCTCGACAATTTTTCTCCATATAATTTCGTGACGTAATTGCGGGCATGCAGATATTCCACTTGCCCCAAATCATCTACGCCTTCACTCTCGAGAAACAGAAAAAAACCGGCCAAGTCGTATTCATAATGATGGACGGTATGTTCAGAATAGTTTTTTTCGAGTTGAATATAACTTATAAAAGACCGGACCATTTCATTCTTATCCATGTGGGAGTCCGTCCTTTCTATTTAATAGAATCCTGCAATAACATTTTAACCCTCGCTCAGTCCAATAATAAAAAGCCTCTAAATTATAGCAAGATTTAGAGGCTTTTATCAATTAAACTGTCACTGTATTCATATAGTTTCGAATTGATTCAAGCGCGCGGTTTGCATGTCTTTCTGCACGTTCCTGTTTAGAACGGATACGCTCACCAAGGTCCGGGAACAAACCAAAGTTGATATTCATCGGCTGGAAGTTCTCGCCGTCCGCTTCTGTAATGTAACGCGCCATACTGCCAAGTGCAGTATCAGCCGGGAAAATGACCAACTCTTCGCCAAGAGCCAGCTTAGCAGCGTTGACACCAGCCAACAAGCCGCTGCCCGCAGATTCAACATACCCTTCGACACCAGTCATTTGACCGGCGAAAAAGATGTTGGGATTCGCTTTTAATTGATATGTCGGTTTCAGCACTCTTGGAGAGTTGATGAAAGTATTGCGGTGCATGACACCATAGCGGACTATTTCTACATTTTCCAACCCAGGAATGAGTTTCAACACCTCTTTTTGAGGCCCCCACTTCAAGTGTGTCTGGAATCCGACAATATTATACAATGTGCCGGCTGCATCATCCTGGCGCAGCTGCACAACCGCATATGGACGTTTACCTGTTTTCGGATCTTCCAAACCAACCGGTTTCATCGGACCGAACGTCAGCGTTTTTTCGCCTCTGGCGGCCATTACTTCGACCGGCATGCAGCCTTCAAAATAAATTTCTTTTTCGAATTCCTTCAAAGGTACAACTTCGGCTTCAACCAAAGCCGTGTGGAACCGTTTGAACTCCTCTTCTGTCATCGGACAGTTAAGATAAGCGGCTTCGCCTTTGTCGTAACGGGATTTCAAATAGACTTTATCCATATCAATGCTGTCTTTTTCAACAATCGGTGCGGCAGCATCATAAAAATAAAGATATTCTTCGCCTGTCAGTTTACGGATTTTTTCAGCAAGCGCCGGAGACGTCAGAGGACCAGTCGCGATGATTGTGATGCCTTCCGGAATTTCTGTCACTTCTTCATTGATCACTTCTACAAGCGGATGGTTGCGGACTTTATCGGTTACCGCTCCAGCAAATTCATGGCGATCAACAGCAAGTGCTCCGCCAGCAGGTACTGACGCCTTGTCAGCTGACTCGATGATGACCGAATCCATCATCCGCATTTCTTCTTTAATAACGCCGACTGCATTGGTAAGCGAATTTGCACGCAACGAGTTACTGCAAACAAGTTCAGCGAATTTATCTGTATGATGGGCTGGAGTTTGTTTGACCGGCCGCATTTCATATAATCGGACATTGACTCCTCTTTTAGCGATTTGCCAAGCAGCTTCACTGCCGGCGAGTCCTGCCCCGATTACATTGATGGTTTTTGTCATAGTTGAACACCTCGGTTAATTATTGTACTTCTTCTTGATAATCACAATTTACACAATTGATCTGTACGCCTTTTTTCACTTTCTTCTCCACGAGAAGGCTGCTGCATTTCGGACATGGCCGTTCGATCGGTTTATCCCATGATACAAATTCACAGTCAGGATAACGTTCGCACCCGTAAAAGATGCGCTTTTTCTTGCTTTTGCGTTCTACAATCTCACCTTGTTTACAAGTTGGACATTTTACACCCGTGTGTTTGACGATAGCTTTCGTATTGCGGCAATCCGGGAAATTGCTGCATGCCATGAATTTTCCGTAACGGCCAAGTTTGAATACCATAGGTGAACCGCAATGTTCACAATCTTCCCCTGCCGGTTCATCTTTGATCTGGACTTTCTCCATTTCGTTTTCAGCCACTTCGACATCTTTTTCGAAGTCTTTGAAAAACTCGGCTATTATGCTCTTCCATTCCACATCGCCGTCTTCTACACTGTCGAGATCGTGCTCCATTTTGGCGGTGAATTCGATATTCAGAATATCAGGGAAAAATTCCAAAACAAGGCTGTGGACAATCTCTCCAAGCTCGGTGGGCATAAAACGTTTCGCGTCAAGCGTTACATATCCCCGTTTCTGGATGGTATCAAGTGTCGGCGCATATGTCGATGGACGGCCTATCCCCAATTCTTCAAGCGTTTTAACAAGCCGCGCTTCCGTGAATCGCGGAGGAGGCTGGGTAAAATGCTGTTTCGGTTCGATGGCAACAGCTTTGACTTTATCTCCTTCAGTCATTTCAGGAAGTATGTTATCTTTGTCTTCCGTTTTATCATCAGTGCCTTCAACGTAAACTTTCATAAAGCCCGCGAATTTCACCTGTGATCCATTAGCGCGGAAAACGGCATCGCCGTTTTGAAGCTCGGCCATCACAGTGTCAAGAACAGCCGGACTCATTTGGCTTGCCACAAACCGATCCCATATCAATTTGTATAAACGGTACAAATCGCGCGATAAAATGCTCTTTAAAGATTCAGGCGTCCGCAATACACTGGTCGGACGGACAGCTTCGTGAGCATCCTGTGACTTGGAAGACTGTTTTGCTGCGGCAGTTTTTGTCACAAACTCGGAGCCATATTTTTCTTCG
>CAZGMW010000092.1:0-6311 GCA_964526895.1 uncultured Planococcus sp.
CAATTTTGTAGCAAAAGCCGCGCCTTCTGCATCGATTCCATAACGGATGCCATGGTAGCTGTCATCAGGCGTGGTGTAATTCGGAAACCTTTCGTGGTTCCAGTTGAACTTGCCGCCATCCACCGCGATTCCGCCGATTGTTGTGCCGTGGCCGCCGATCCATTTGGTCGCTGAATGAATGACGACATCCGCTCCAAAAGCTAGCGGATTGCTGCCATAAGGAGAAGCAAACGTATTGTCGATCAATAACGGAATATTGTATTCATGCGCAATTTTCGCCACTTTTTCAATATCGAAGACATTTAAACTCGGATTGCCGATTGTTTCGCCGAAAAAAGCTTTTGTCTGGTCAGTGACAGCCGAACGGAAATTCTCCGGATCTGTGCCGTCGACGAATTTCACTGTGATACCGTAGCGCGGCAATGTGTTTGCGAATAAGTTATAAGTGCCACCGTAAAGGTTGCTGTCCGCAACAACTTCATCACCAGCTTCGGCGATATTAAGAATGGAAAACGCAATCGCTGCCATCCCGGAAGACAGAGCGACTGCCGCTGTCCCGCCTTCCAGAAGCGCTACACGCTGTTCAAAAACATCAACAGTCGGATTCATGATGCGCGAATAGATATTTCCCGTTTCCTTTAAACCGAACAGGTTCTGCGCATGTTCAGTGTCGCGGAATACATAAGAAGTCGTTTTGTGAATAGGCACTGCCCGGGAACCTGTGACCGGATCAGGCTGTTGTCCACCATGTAATAAATTCGTCTCTGCTTTGAAATTCGTCATTTTTCATTCCTCCATTAATTTTATTTTATAAGTTGAATTAGTTTAGATAGGCCGCTTCGGCGCTTTGGACAAGGCTCCCACAATAAGCCGAGAAGCCCACTCGTCTTATTGCTCCGCCCAGTCCGGCGACGCGCCTTTGCTGAGAGTAGTCTCTAAAGATATGAAGCAAAACAGCGAAGTTGTTTTGCCGAATATCCGCAACTTAACACTTATTCAACTTATTTAGATGGACCTTAAAGTAGATGAGGGAATAGAAAAAGGCCCCCTTCTAATTTAGAAGAGGGCCGCTGTGCACGGAGTTTCCTCCTCTCATCTGCCAGACTGTCGTTCCAGTCTGTAGGAATTAGCACCTTTCCAAGCTGGGTTGCTTGGTGGTTGCCGGGCATCGCAGGGCCTAGTCCCTCCGCCACTCTTGATAAGAGTATTCAGATTCAGTTTTCCATCTTGTTGAGAAGTATAAATAATGATACGATATTTTGTCAAGAAGGTTATCCGATAATTATGAAACTTTTCATTCCTTCGTACGTTTACTATTAAGAAAGGCAGGGGCATGCTATGGTTTTATGGATTTTTTCCGCACTTTTATCAGGTTATGTAATTGGTTGCCTCCACGGCTCTCTTATCGCACAAACGCTATCCGGCACGAATATCAAAACGGCAGGTGTCAAAAATTCGGGAGCATCCAACGCGGCCATCGTGCTTGGTTGGAAATACGGCGCATTGGTTGCCTTTCTCGATATCTTTAAAGGTCTGGTCGCTGTTTTGGCAATGCGCCTGTTGCTTGAAGGAAGCAGCCTGCCCGCAGAAACCATATGGGCTCTGCTGTTCTTTACCGCTGCCGGCGTTGTTCTTGGCCATAACTTTCCATTCTATATGAAGTTTAACGGTGGAAAAGGAACAGCAGCCGTTATCGGTGTCATGATTGCGTTGGACTGGCAATTGGGATTGCTTGGGCTCGTGCTTCTTATCGGGATAGCGCTTGCAACCGATTACCTGGTTATCGGTGTCCTCGCTTTGTATGGCGTATTCGTCATCATCGCTTTCTGGCCAGCTGAAGGATTATGGCCTTATGCAATCGCCTTTGGATTGATGGCGATGGCTTTTTTTAAACATCTTGAGAACATCAGACGGATAAAAGAAGGCACTGAAAACAAGGTTTCTTCCGTCCTCCGCAAAAAAACTGCCGATCCTCATTGAGCGTCGGCAGTTTTTCTTGTCTTATTGCAGTTTACTTCCTTCCTTGCGTTCGTGTTAAAATAAAATCAGTACATATTCCAGGAGGCCTTTACCGATGATTGAAACTTTAATCGAACGATTGATCCGCTATGCAAAAATAGATACACAGTCCAATGCTGATAACTTTGAAACCCCTTCCACTGCGGGACAGTGGGATTTACTGCACGAATTGGAGAAAGAAATGAAGGAGATCGGCTTGCACGAAGTCCAAATGGACGCACATGGCTACCTTTTCGGCACGCTGCCTGCAACTTCCGATAAAGACCTTCCCGTTGTAGGATTTCTTGCACATGTCGATACTGCGACTGATTTCACCGGCAAAAATGTCAATCCACAGCGTGTAGACAATTACGATGGAAATGATGTTTCCTTGAATGGCGCCATTACAATGACTGTTGCCGATTTTCCTGATCTGCAGAATTATATCGGCCATACCTTGATCACAACAGACGGCACGACGCTATTAGGCGCAGACAATAAAGCCGGAGTCGCAGAAATAATGACGGCTATGGAATATCTGATCCAGCATCCTGAAATCGAACATGGCAAAATCCGTGTCGCTTTCACTCCGGATGAGGAAATTGGACGCGGCCCCCACAAATTCGATGTTGAGCGCTTCGGTGCACAGTACGCGTATACAATGGACGGCGGCCCGCTTGGCGAACTTCAATATGAAAGTTTCAATGCAGCTGCAGGAAAACTGACAGTCCAAGGGAAAAGTGTCCACCCGGGATCAGCCAAAGATAAAATGGTCAATGCTTCAACGATCGCCATCAAATTCCAGAATGCCATGCCTGAAAGCGAAGTTCCTGAAAAAACTGGAGGCTATGAAGGATTCATTCACCTTAACAGTTTTACAGGCGACGTGGAACAAGCAGTATTAAGCTATATTATCCGGGATTTTGATAAAGAAAAATTCGAAGCGAAAAAAAGGCATATGCAGCAAACTGCTGAAAAACTACAGGAACAATACGGTGCAGACGTGCTCAAACTTGAACTGGAAGATCAATATTACAATATGCGCGAAAAAATTGAACCCGTCATGGAAATTGTGGATGTTGCGGAAAAGGCCATGCAAACTCTCGGCATCGAAGCCAATATCGTGCCTGTCCGCGGCGGCACTGATGGTTCGCAGCTTTCATACATGGGAATGCCCACACCTAATATCTTTACAGGCGGCGAAAATTATCACGGCAAATATGAATTCATCTCTGCCGAAAATATGGAAAAAGCCACTCAACTGATTGTAGAAATTGTAAAAACGGTCAAATAAAAATGCGCCCTGTAAGGGGCGCATTTTTTTCAGTTTACTCTATTCCTTATAGATCAGTACATATATGGCTGTCGGGATGATTATTCCACCCGATATTTACACACTTGTTTCCATTTTTATACCATGGATGCCATGTTTCAAACCGCTGGATAACAGGAATACAACAATAAGACTAATTGAAAGAGGTGCTCCATTATGTCGGACAAAAAGCATTTTACTGAGGACGACCGCAAAGAGAACAAAGGCGCTCCAATGGACAATCCCGAACAATATAAAACGGATAAAGAAACATTGACTGAAATGCACGAAGAAGAAATGAATGTAGATACAATTCCGCTGGAAGATCTTAAGCAGGAACAGCAGGAAGAAAAAAATCCGCGTGAAACGAAACATAATTCTTCAAGTGAAGAAAAGTACCCTGGATCTTAAGCCGCATTCCCGGAAAAATTGTAAGCACAATTTTAAAAGCAGAAGATCCGGAACGAAAACGGATCTTCTTTTATGTTTACTCGAAGTTTAAAAAGGAATAAGGAGATTAAAAGGAGTGATTGGATGAACCAGAAGGAATTAAAAGATGCAGCGCTAGGAATTATCAACCACAGCAATGTCGGAGTACTTGCGACAATTACTGAAAATAAACCGCATTCACGGTATATGACTTTTTTCAATAAAGATTTCACGCTTTACACGGCGACCAGCAAAAAAACACAAAAAGTAGATGAGATCGAACAGAATCCACACGCTCACATTCTCCTTGGATATGAAGGAGAAGGCGTCGGAGATACGTTCCTTGAAATTGAAGGGAAAATATCAGAACATGACGATAAAAGCATTTTAGAAGATTTATGGAATGACCAACTTTCAGGTTGGTTCAGTGGCCCTGATGATCCGAATCTGGTTATCTTGTCCATTACTCCATCAAGAATGCGTCTAATGAATAGAAAAGGGCAAGAACCACAAAACATTGAATTGGAATAAGAAAAAGCGGCTCGAGTTTCCGAGCCGCTTTTTATGTTGGCTGCAGAATTTCCCGCAGTCCTTCCTTATTGAATAAGAGATCTTCCAGTGTATATTCGTCCAGTACCGACAAATATGCATGAAGCGCTTTGCCCAGAACCCCGCGCAACCCACAGACTGGAGCAATCGGACACCGGTTGTGTTCCCGGTCAAAACATTCAACGATATGGAAATCGTCTTCCATTTTGCGGACTACTGTTCCGACATTTATGTTTTGCGGAAGATCCGCCAATCGGATACCGCCTCCACGCCCTCGAACGGTTTGGATAAAGCCGGCTTTTCCCAACTCAAAAGTCACTTTCATCAAGTGGTTTTTCGATATATTATAAGCATCCGAAATTTCCTGAATCGTCGTTAATTGATCCTTTTCTTTAGTGCCCAGATAAATCAATACACGCAATGAGAAATCGGTATACATGGTTAACCTCATTATTTTCACCTTCCCTGCCAGTTAATTATACTCACTGGAGCGGTTTCTAGGAAGTAATTGATTTATCACTTCGAAACATGACTATTAAAGTGCTCGGCTTGTCTCGGTTCTTTTTTTATGTCTTTTTTGTGAAGCCAAATGTGTCCAAAAAATTAAAGAAGTATTTTAAATATATCTTTAATCTCCTGATAGGTTTATAGTCAAACTATAGAAAACAAAAGGAGAGATTGAAATGTTATCAAACGAGACAAAAACAATCATTAAATCCACTGTACCTGTATTGGAAGAACACGGAACTGCCATTACAACTGTATTCTACAAAAACATGTTCGAAGCACACCCGGAATTATTAAATATATTTAATCACGCCAACCAGAAAAAAGGACGCCAGCAAGCCGCTTTGGCAAACACCGTCTATGCGGCTGCGGTTCATATCGACAACTTGGAAGCGATTCTCCCTGCCGTAGTCCAAATTGCAAATAAACACGTCAGCCTTGGCATCAAGCCAGAACATTATCCGATTGTCGGCGAATACCTGCTAAAAGCGATTAAAGAAGTTCTGGGAGATGCCGCAACCGATGAAATCATCAATGCATGGGCTGAAGCCTATGGCGTGATCGCCGATGCATTTATCGGAGTAGAACAAGGCATGTATGAAAAAATGGAAAGCCAGGAAAATGGCTGGAAATTCTTTAAAAACTTCACTGTAGCCAGAAGAGAAAAAGAAAGCGACAACATCACTTCTTTCTATTTGAAACCTGCAGACGGCTCAAACGTTCCAACTTATGAAGCAGGACAATACATTTCCGTACGGTTGACCATTCCGGGCGAACAGTATCTGTTCAACCGCCAATACAGCCTTTCACAGGCAGCAAAGCCGGACGAGTTCCGCATTTCCGTTAAACGTGAAAGTGATAACGATCCTAATGGCCGGGTATCCGTTTACCTGCATGACGAGGTAAATGTCGGTGATGTCATCGAAGTTAGCGCACCAGCAGGAGAATTCGTTCTGGATACAGCGAAAAAATCTCCAGTTGCCTTTGTCAGCGGCGGAGTAGGCATCACGCCGATGATGAGCATGTTCGAAACTGTTGCAACAGTGACACCTGACCGTCCGACAGCATTCTTGCATGCTGCCCGCAATGAAAGCTTCCATGCATTCGATAAAGATATCCAAAAATACGTGGATACGATGGAGAACGCTAAATATAAAACACTGTACTCTGACCAACCGGAAGGGTTCATCACTCGTGAAGTGCTCGCGGAAATGGTTGATGTTACAGGAGAAGTTTATGTATGCGGACCAGTTCCGTTCATGGAAAGCATGATCAACGAATTGCGCGCGCTTGGCATGAACGATGAGCAGATCCATTTCGAATTCTTTGGACCAGCTGTCGCATTACAAAAATAAAAATTCCATCTCATAGTAAAAGGCCTGCCAAATCGGCAGGCCTTTTCGCTATTTCATTTTTTTCAATAAATACAATAGATAAGGCGTCCCGATCAAAGCGACAATCAGTCCACTCGGAATGTCATTTGGCGCAATCAATGTGCGGCCGATGAAATCAGCTG
>CAZGMW010000093.1:0-6306 GCA_964526895.1 uncultured Planococcus sp.
CAACTTGGTATTTTGATGAAAAAAGAATGGCGGGAAAATGTAAGGAATTATAAAGTGTTTTGGATTCCGGCAGTATTTATTCTGTTGGGAATAATGGAGCCTGTCAGCAATTATTTTTTGCCTCAGATCCTGGATTCGGTCGGAAATTTGCCGGAAGGTACAGTGATGGAATTTCCGACACCCGAACCTGAACAATTGTTAGTTGCAATAATGGGCCAGTATCAACTTCTGGGATTGCTGGTTCTGGTTTTGGCTTATATGGGGACTATTGCTGGAGAACGAAAAAGCGGAACTGCTACATTAATGTATGCGCGTCCACTGTCATTTTCGGCGTATTTTCTGAGCAAATGGATTTTGGCATCCCTCATTGCATTGCTGAGTGTATGGCTTGGCTTTTTGGCAGGTTATTACTATACATACCTGTTATTCGGCAGTATTGAAGCAAATGAATTAATACAATTTACAGTAACTTATAGTCTGTGGATATTAATGGTCATTTCGATTGTGCTGGCAGCCAGTGCTTTGATGGCTAATTCGGGACTCGCTGCCGCATTGTCGCTCGCCGTCATTATCATCAGTCAGCTGGTAGACGGTTTGCTCGGAACGTATTGGCCAGTTTCTCCGTTAAAAATACCTGCTTACGCTGCTGCCTGGTTCGAAAACGGGCCTGATATGGTTGGTTTCTGGTGGTCTGTGGCTTTAATCATATTGCTCATCGTGCTGCTGCTTGCACTTGGTATTTTCGTTTCCGCAAAAAAAGCGGCCACAACAAAAGTTTGAAGCACATTGCCGCGGCTATCGATTCAGAGCTGCGGCATTTTTGAATACAGCCATAAATAAAATGGAGATAAGGAGTGGAATTATGATCCACCATATTGAGTTGAACGTTTCAGACCTTGGCACATCAAGAAAGTTTTATGATAAACTGTTTGCGCTACTCGGTTACACATTATATCAGGAATGGTCCGAAGGCTTCAGTTACAGGCTGGGAGCAACTTACGTCGTATTTGTCCAAACACCTGCTGCATTTCTTTCGGATGTCTATTATCGTAAAGCTGCCGGTTTGAATCATATAGCCTTTCATGCAGCTTCTCCCCTGGAAGTGGACGTGATTACGGAAGAAATGAGACAATCAGGTGCAAGTATCCTTTATCGGGACCGCCACCCTTACGCTGGGGGCAATGGAACGTATGCCGTATTCATGGAAGATCCCGATCGCTTGAAAATCGAAGTTACAGTATCGGAAGGTGAGGGCTGAAGTGGATAAGAAAAATTCCGAACGCTTCATAATTGCATTCAATAAAATCGAAAAGATAATGAAAAACATGATTGACCGAAAAGATCATCTCAGTTTTTTTAAAGCGATAGAACTTTCCAAGAAAGAGCATGCGGCAATTAGAAAATACGAAGACGAATTGCGGGAGTTCGGTGATTTGCGGAATGCCATCGTGCATCACCGGACAGAAATGGAATACGCTATTGCAGAACCCCATACCGAAATTGTCGAATTAATAGAACACATTGAAGCTCTTTTATCACAGCCTGTGACAGTCGGAACAAGCTTTGCGAGGAAAGTTTATACATTTCAGTCGAACAACACATTGAGCGAAGTGTTACGTAATGTGAGAGATAAAAACTTTAAGCATATTCCCGTATACAGAGACGAGGTATTTTTAGGTTTATTGACAGCCAGCGGAATCATGCGTTGGTTGGCGGAAACAGTGGAAGAAGAAACTATTTCCCGGGAAATAACCACGATGGATGATATATTGAAGTATGAAAAGGATGGGAACACATATAAATTTATATCGTCAAATACTTCAGTATATGAAGCAGAGGAAATTTTTAAGAACTCGGTTCTGTCAGGTCTTAAAATTGAAGCTTTGCTGATAACACGGAATGGCAGGGAAGATGAGGTTTTGACCGGAATCATTACGCCGATAGATTTGATTCAAATAGAATAGTAGGTTGATAATAATGAAGAAATGGATTGTATTTTTACTGGCGGCAGCATTGATCTGGCTTTTGGTATGGGGCAGCAATAACTGGATTCAAACTACTGAATATACCGTTTCCTCAGAAAGCCTGCCTGCCGCTTTCGATGGCAAGACAATCGTGCAGATTTCCGATTTGCACAATGCCATGTTTGGAGAAAATCAGGACTCACTGATCAAAAAAGTCGAAAATGCCGACCCGGATGTGATTTTTATTACGGGTGATCTGATTGATAGTGAAAGGTATGACCTTGATACTGCGCTGGTGCTCGTCGATGCATTGGTGGAAATGGGTGAAGTCTATTTTGTTACAGGCAACCATGAAATTGCGGTCAATAAGCTTGACGAAATAAAAACAGCTTTGATTGAACGTGGAGTCATTTTTCTTGAAAACGAAGCAGCAGAATGGGAAGTGGAAGGGGAAACCATACAGATTGCCGGCATTCATGATCCGTTAATGGATATGTATTACCGGGATGAAGAATATACGAGAGGAGCACTGGAAGATGTGGCACTTAAAGACGAGTTCACATTGCTGCTTGCTCATCGACCGGAACAAATTGCCGTATATGCAGATTATGGGGTTGAAGTCGTTTTTTCTGGACACGCCCATGGCGGACAAATCCGCATTCCAGGAATCGGCGGTCTGTTCGCCCCGGGACAAGGCTGGTTTCCTCGAATGACAGAAGGAATCTTTAAAAACGGTGATACCCAGCTGGTGCTGAGCCGTGGACTGGGGAATAGCGGGTTTCCGTTGCGTATATTGAATTTGCCTGAAATTGTGTCAGTTACTTTAGAGAAGGAATGAGATACACTCCAAGTATCTATTAATTTTTTACGGAAAGAGGGATGAATATGATCAATAAAAAAGAAGTTTCCCTCAGTTTGTATACTTCAAAAGTGTCAGTGGAATATAAATTGCCTTCGGATCAGTTGGAATTTTCGGGGATGCCTCAGGATATAATTGATCGGGACAAAGAAAATCCCCTGAAGCATTTCGTCATCATCCATGCGAGAAATGAAGTGGCCGGCTTTCTTGAACTGGACGAATCGGATGACAGAAAAAAATACTCCAATAACCCCAATGCGCTTTTACTAAGAGGTTTTTCCGTCAATCCCAAGTTCCAGGGGCGCGGAATCGCCACCGGGTCAATATACGCTTTGCAGGAATTTATGCGCAGCGAGTTTCAGAATTTCGACGAAGTGGTCCTGGGAGTGAACGCCAGGAATAAACCTGCGAAACGGCTTTTTGAAAAAGCCGGATTTGAGGATACTGGCCGGCGTTTCATGCGCTCCAGCGGAGAACAGATTGTCATGAGCATGAGAATTGAAAAGCAGCAGTAAGCGGGAAGCGCCTACTGCTGCTTTTTTTCTTTTATTCAAAATAGAGATGCCTGTGAAGACTGCATCCGGGATTGAATGCCGCCGTGCAATTCGGGCAGGAAGAAGCGCAATGCAAATATTCTTCCACTGACAGTTCGTGGCCGCATGAACCGCAAAGCACGGCTTTCTGTGAGAATTTCTGCTTCGGCCAGACTTCATGGGCTCCGCATCCCACAGCTTCGTGGCATTCGAAGCAAGGATAATATTCACTACAGCAGTAAAATTTTATAGCGATCCGGTCGATATCCGAATGGTAATGGCTGCAACGGGTTTCGGGGTCGACATCTATGCCTTTTACTGTCAAAGCGTGGGCCATACAATTACCTCCTCGATTGAGAAATGAAATAATGTTCTCTTCTTTTCTCCTATGCTACTATGTAATAGACAAATAATCGAATAGAATTCTTCGGGGCGGGGTGAAATTCCCCACCGGCGGTGAACAGCGCCCTGCTGTAAGTCCGTGACCCGATAAAGAGAAAAGCGAGAGCGCCCGTTAAGCTCTGAAAGGCAAGAGATGGACCAAATGGAATTTGGAACATCTCTTTGCGACGAAGCTAGCGCAGCGATGCAACGCACTTTCATGTCTCGAAGCTAGCGAAGCGATGCAGAGACAGGAGCAATAAGGGGTTAGACGGTTCAATGAAGTGGCGGTTTATGCCACGTAATTGAAATGGCTTATGACCCGAAGAGCTGGGCCGCTCGAGTCTGGACATGGAAAAGCGAGAGCGCCCGTTAAGCCTGAAATGGCTTATGCCTTTCGTATCTTGCTCGAGCGCCTTCGCTTTTCTTTATCGGTGGAGCTGGTGAAAATCCGGCACCGACAGTGAAAGTCTGGATGGGAGAAGAATTCATTTTCAATTTGTTATGTGCCGCTTCTTTTCGATAACCGAATCGGAAGGAGGAAATCATATGAAAAGATCCATGTTAATGGTCCAATCAATCTTTTTTGGCTATCAAATTAAAAGTGCTTCATTTCGTCCCCTCAGTAAAGAGGGTTATTTGGGCATATCCAAAATTCATTTGCCCATATTCCACGAAAAGAAAGCCGGCACATCGGTTAAATCATCTCAAAACTACTCTGCATCTCTTTCCCCACCACCCATTCGCCCCATGGTGGAAAAACACCCATTATATGAAACAAAAGCAGGAAAAATTGGAATGCAAAAACGAATAGAGGAGTGTGCCTGATGTTCACAGGAATTGTGGAAGAAGTGGGACATGTCACTGCGCTGCGCGCGAAACCACAGGCTATGGAATTGACAGTGGCCTGCTCCTTGATACTCGATGACATTAAAAGAGGAGACAGCATATCGATCAATGGTGTCTGCCTGACTGTATCTCATTTCGATCAAAACAGCTTTACAGTCGATGTGATTCCGGAGACTGTCAAATCTTCGACGATGTCAGAGTTGCGGACCGGTTCGCGTGTTAATCTCGAACGGGCAATGCCTGCGACAGGCCGTTTCGGTGGTCACTTTGTCAGCGGACACGTCGATGGAGTCGGTGTGATTCGATCGGTCAAAAAAGAGTCGAATGCAGTAACAAAAACGATAGAACTGGATGCTTCATTGATGAAGTACATGATGCACAAAGGTTCTATTTCCGTAGACGGGACTTCGCTAACTGTTTTTTCAGTTGACAGCAAGACTGTTACGATTTCGCTTATACCGACGACCCGAGAAGATTCATTGCTTGGTGAAAAGGGAATCGGCGAACGCGTCAATATCGAATGTGATCTTTTAGCGAAATACACAGAACGGATCCATCAGTCCAATAAACCGGAAATGTCCAGAAGCTGGCTGGCGGAACAAGGATTCTAAGGGAGGCGTAAACTTGTTTTATACTGTAGATCAAGCGCTGAAAGATTTGAAAAAAGGCAAAGCAATAATTGTGGTGGACGATGAAGATCGTGAAAATGAAGGCGATTTTGTCGCTTTGGCTGAATATGCCACACCTGACATCATCAACTTGATGGCAACTGAAGGCCGGGGCTTGATATGTGTGCCTATTACTGAAGGGCTTTCCCGAAAATTAGAAATCGGATTGATGACCGATGACAATACAGATGAATATGGAACAGCTTTCACCATCAGTGTCGATCACAAAGATACGACAACCGGCATTAGCGCATTTGAACGTTCACATACGATACTGAGTCTGATCAAAGATGATGCCAAACCGACTGATTTCAAACGTCCGGGCCACGTTTTCCCGTTGCTTGCAAAAGACGGCGGTGTACTTGAACGGACAGGGCACACTGAGGCTGCTGTAGATTTGGCCAAACTTGCCGGATCGGCTCCCGCGGGCGTCATCTGCGAAATCATGAATACTGACGGGACGATGGCGCGGGTCCCAGATTTGATCAAAGTTGCTGAAAGACTGGAACTTGGCATTTTAACAATAAAAGATTTGGTAATCCATCAACAAAAAATAGCAGCTGAGGTCTCAGGCCGAAGCGAAAGAGGAGAATGACGATGACTGTACATTATGAAGGTTATTTAAATGGCGAAGGGTTGCGGATCGGCATTGTTGTCGGCCGCTTTAACGAATTTATCACAAGCAAATTATTGAGCGGTGCTGAAGATGCCTTGAAGAGACACGGAGTTAACGACGAGGACGTTTCGATTGCCTGGGTCCCGGGTGCATTTGAAATTCCGTTGGTTGCCAAAAAGATGGCTGTCAGTGGAAATTATGACGCGGTCATTACCCTGGGAACGGTAATACGCGGTGCCACGCCGCATTTTGATTTTGTTTGCAGTGAAGTGGCGAAAGGCGTATCACGCGCAAGCGACCAATCTGACATTCCGGTAATCTTCGGTGTGCTGACAACGGATTCCATTGAACAGGCAATCGAACGTGCCGGAACCAAAGCGGGCAATAAAGGCTGGGAATCGGCAGCGGGCGCAATTGAAATGGCCAATTTGATGAA
>CAZGMW010000094.1:0-6303 GCA_964526895.1 uncultured Planococcus sp.
ATTTTTCAGCAGCAGTCCAAGACCCCATTCATCGACGCCGCAATTATTGGAAATGACGGTAAGATCGGTAACGCCTTTGTCCACCAAAGCCAATATCAATTGCTCGGGAATACCGACAAGACCAAAGCCCCCCACCATAATCGTGGCTCCGTCCTGGATGGGTTCCACTGCTTCTTTCGCAGAACTGTAAATAGGTTTCATTTTTATGCCCCCTCAGCTTTATGTACATAGTATTCAAACTATTGAAACGCTTTCATTCTTAATTTAAACAAAGTCCCCTTTGAAACGCAACAGAGAGCTCAAATAGCCGACAGCTCAAATGACTTTGGAATATGGCAATAAAAAAACTCCGCAACGGCGAAGTTCCTTTCAGTAATTTAAATTAACGCCTTTTCGTGTTCCATTGCTGCCTGTTTCTTTTTCAGCGGAATATCGTAGACCAATGACGTTCCGATTGCTGCCACAAGCAATATCGTGATCAATATGAAGAGAGCCGACATACCGTAAAGGTCGACCATCAATCCACCCATCAAAGGGCCGATCATGCGCCCGCCGGTTGCGACGCTGTTGACAATTCCCTGATAGAAGCCTTCCCTGCCTTTTGGCGCCAATTGATTGGCGAGAGCCGGAACAGCCGGCCATACAAACATTTCTCCGATTGTCAAAATCGCCATGGCAATGACGAACATGCTGAATTCCTGTGCAAAAGCGACGACCAGATAAGATGCCATCATAATAACGATTCCGATCAGCAATTGCTGCTTGATATTGTCTTCGATGCGTTTGATGATCGGCCGGATCAGAGGCTGTCCGAGCACGATCAACGTGCCATTCAGTGTCCAAAGAAAACTGTACTGCGGCAAAGTGATGCCGATTTCCTGAGTGTAAGCGGATATAGTCGATTGCCACTGTACGTAACCGACCCAACATAGCAAATAACCGGCTGAGACTATCAGCAGCGCATAAAACGGCGCCCGGTTGCGGATCTTTTTGCCTTCATTGAATACACTGGTATGCGAAGCCGCGGAAATTGACATCGATTTGAAGCCAAATAACGCGATAAAGAAAAACACGATATACATTCCAAGGTTCGCCATGAAGATATAATCAAAACTTAAAGCGGCCAGCACACCAGCCATTGCCGGTCCGACTGCAACGCCAACGTTCTGTGCCAGATAAATGGCGTTGAACGCTTTGCGTCCGCCTTCGGGCCATACTGTTCCAACCATCGCATACATACTGGGGAACACAATTCCCCCGCTGAAGCCGATGATTGTATAAAACGCCACAAATGGCACAAAGTCATGCCAAATGGTCAATCCAGTCAAAGCGAAAATTGTTACAATGATTCCGCCCATGATCGATTTATATCCGCCAATGCGATCAAACAGCATGCCTCCGAGCAGATTCCCGATGACAGCGGCTCCTGCATTCGCCATCAGCACAAGGCCGGCAATCGATAATGATTTCCCTAAATGATCGTGCATATAGATAGTCGTCAACGGCCACAGGAATGAATTCCCGGTAACATTGACAAGCATTCCGATGATTAAAAGCCAAACTTGTTTCGGCATTGTTCTGTCTCCTCTTAGCTCATTTCCAAGAGTCATTGTATTCCTTTTACCCGCACTCTACAAGAAGATTTTCATCGAAGCGGAAATAACAGATTTTTCTGCCGTTGTGGGCCGAAAACCGGCCATGCTACAATACAAAAAAGAGGAGTTGTTGTTATGGATATGAACCTGCCTTTTTCTTCAGACGGCAAACGCTATTACACATGGAACCGCCACTTGCGCGACCATTTTGGCCATAAAGTGATGAAAATTGCGCTTGACGCAGGATTTGATTGTCCCAACCGTGACGGCACTGTCGCATTCGGAGGCTGCACATTCTGTTCGGTGGCGGGATCTGGTGATTTTGCAGGTGACCGCGTCGATCCGATTCCGGCCCAATTCGAACAAATAAAAGAAAAAATGCATAAGAAATGGAAAGACGGCAAATACATCGCTTACTTTCAAGCTTATACAAATACTCATGCCCCGCTTCCGGTCATCAAAGAAAAATTCGAAGCGGCGCTCGCACAGGAAAATGTCATCGGCCTCAGCATCGCTACCCGTCCTGACTGCCTGCCCGATGACGTAGTCGATTATTTGGCGGAACTGAATGAACGCACTTACTTATGGATTGAACTCGGTTTGCAGACTGTCCATGATAAAACTGCCCGTTTAGTAAACCGCGCACACGATTTTTCTTTATATATAGAAGGAGTCGAAAAATTGCGGAGCCGTGGCATCCGGGTCTGCACCCATATCATTAACGGATTGCCGCTGGAAGACCGTGACATGATGATGGAAACTGCCCGTGAAGTTGCGAAATTGGATGTCCAGGGCATTAAAATCCACCTGTTGCATCTTTTGAAAGGCACGCCCATGGTTAAACAATATGAAAAAGGCATGGTGGAATTCCTCGAAAAAGATGAATACATCAAACTTGTAGCCGATCAACTGGAAGTGATTCCGCCTGAAATGATTGTCCAGCGCATTACGGGAGACGGCCCTATCGAATTGATGATCGGCCCGATGTGGAGCGTCAATAAATGGGATGTTCTGAATGGCATTGACGCTGAACTTGAAAAACGCGGCAGCTGGCAAGGGAAACATTATCAGGGGATGGTGAAAGCATGACATTGATGCGTGTTCTGCCATTCACGAAATTTTTATTGGAACAGGCGGTTGCTGAAGGCGATAAAGTGATAGACGCGACTGCCGGCCATGGACATGATACTTTGTTTTTAGCGCAACTAACCGGGATTGAAGGCAAGGTGTATGCTTTCGATATCCAGGAAGATGCAATTCTGGCCACTAAAGAACGGGTGAAAGATTACGGCAATGCAGAAGTCATTCACGACAGCCACGCTAATATTGGAGAATATGTTAAAGACGAAATTGCCGCGGCTGTTTTTAATCTCGGGTATCTGCCTAAAGGGGATCACAGCATCATCACGAAATCGGCGACGACACTGGCAGCTGTCGAACAATGTCTTCACTTGCTGAAGGAAAAAGGGATTATCGCGATTGTCATCTATTCCGGCCATGAAGGCGGCAGTGAAGAACGGGACGCCGTTATGGAATTTGTGTCACAGCTCCCACAAACCAAGTTTGATGTCATGAAATACCAATTCATCAATCAGCAGCATTCCCCGCCTTTTCTGGTGGCTATTGAGAAAAAACGTATTTGATAGGAGTCATTGAGTCAGTACATGAAATAATGTACTGGCTCTTCTTTTTGGTTTTGGTCAAATCCTCAGTCTTTAAAAAAATAGAAAATTCCGTAAATAATTGAAACTTCCTCCTATTTATTCCGTATAAACATTTAAGTTATAAAAGAAATAGTGTTTAAAAACTGAGGAGGAACAATCCATGAGGAAGGTAATCACTGTTTTATTGACGATCGCTGTAATAGCTGCCTTGAACTGGGGAACTGCCTATTTTTTAAGCCTGGCATTTCTTGACATCGCCATTCTGGTTGGCGGCCTTGCCATTGCAATCACATATTTTTTCAAAAGCAAAGGCGGCATGGCTTCACGGCAGACGGATATGGCCATCCAGGGTCAGACCGGCATCCGGATGGAACAGCAACAGGCTGTAACTGAGCGATCCTATATTTTCATCGGAACTATCGTATATACTGCCGTGATGCTTGTGATTACCTTTATCAGCTATCGTGAATATTTTATGGGATGAGTAGCCTAAATTGCCCGATGCCGGGATCAATTTCTTTACATACAAAAATACCGCTTGGTGCCAAGGCAGCCGAACGGTATTTTTTAGTAGTCAATACTTTTGATGCTCTGCTCTCTTTTTCATTTCTTCAGCAACCAGCTCAAAAGTTTTCAGTTTATCATTAAAATCATACGCAACTGACACAAGCATCACTTCATCAGCCTGATATTCTTCAGCAAGTGCTTCTAAACGGTCCCCCACATGTTCAGGTGTGCCCACAATCATCCGGCGTCGATTTTCTTCGACCAGCAATTTCTCAAACTTTGAATAATCGTAAGCAAGTGCTTTGTCAGGCGGCGGAGTTCCTTTGGATGGCATTCCTTGTGCGCCCATGCAAAGCGCTAGATCGAGTGAAGATGCTACACGTTCTGCTTCCTCTTCCGTTTGCTGGCAAACCACAAAAATTGCGAAGCCGATATAAGGCTTTGAAGATTCTTTAGCTGCAAATCGCTCTTTATAAGTTCGTGTATAATCCTGTCCGCCTTCACCGTTGATAAAATGCGCAAACATATAAGACAGCCCTTTTTCGGCAGCCAATAAAGCAGAAGTCATGCTTGAGCCAAGTATCCATATTGGCGGCGCTGATTCCGTTACCGGTGTGGCTTTCATTCCGTAATACATATGGTCGTCCGGGATTGAATCATTCAGATACATCGACAACTCATCGATTTGATCGGGAAAGCGGTCGACATTCCGTTTTCTGCCTTCATTCAGAGCCAGTGAAGCGCGTGGCATTCCCCCTGGTGCCCGGCCTACACCTGCATCTATCCTTCCTGGATAAAGTGCCTCCAGTAGTTTGAAATTCTCGGCAATTTTAAAAGAAGAATAATGAGGTAGCATGACACCACCGGAACCCAGACGTATAGTTTCGGTCATCGCCCCCAAATGGGATATCAAAATTTCCGGAGACGATCCCGCCAATGTTTGCGCATCATGATGCTCAGAAACCCAAAACCGGGTATAGCCCCACTTCTCAGCGGACTGAGCCAGTTTGACAGTTTGCTGAAGTGCTTCAGAAGGATTGCTGCCCTCTGATATTGGTGATTGATCAAGAATACTGTAACGCAATACCAATCTCGCCGACTCCTTTCTTCTATCATTTCACTGCATAACCAAGCGTTCTCATGATATTTTTCAAAAACAGGTGCGTTGTAATAAAAACATCCTCCCGTTCGGGTTCCTGAAAAAGATCGTGATAGGCATCTTTCCATTCTTTATAACTGAATTCTTTAAGGCTTTGCTGTTTCAGCCAGTTCTTCGATGCTTCTTTATCTGTGATTAGATCTTTTTCTGCTGTTTGCATAAAAGTCGGGATGTCGGGATATTGTTGCTTGCCGCCCATAGCCTGCTTCATATAAGCCTGCAACTCCCGGTACCAGCCTATTGTAATTTGCGGTTTGTAAAATTCATCATCTTTTTCAAGTTCAATGACTTCTGGATTGGTGGTTAAATCTTCAATCGTGACTTCATGCTTTATTTTAATTTGAGAGGTGATTTTTGGCAGTCCCGATAAAGCACTGGATAATTTGGAAGGCGTGCGGTTCAAATGGAGCCATGGGGAAGTAAAAACCGCTCCCGCCACTTCTGCAGCATGGCTGCTGAGATAATTGATTGCCAAAGTGGCACCTAATCCATGTGCCACTATGAACACCGGCTTTTTCAGCCCGATTGCCACATCAAGCATTTCACTTATCGCTTTTTCATAAGCTCCGAAAGATTCGCTGTGGGCTTTTTGGTCAAGCGCTTTTTTTCCATGGCCGGGAAGATCCCCCATCACCACATCGAACCCGGAACTTCTCCACTGCTTGATCAGCCAGGCATAGCGCAGATGATGCTCGTATGCACTATGAATGATTACAATTACAGCGGTCGACTGTCCTTCAGCCTGCCATTTCCACATATCCAACGCCCCCTTATAATCTATCATCTATTGATATCAGATCTTAAAGTTGACCTTTCAAGAGGTTTTGCTACCATTAAGGATATCTTATCTTGATTAAAGGAGTTTTACCATGATTTACCCATACAAAGACAAGCACCCACAAATAGATCCTTCGGCGTTTATAGCTGATTACACAACCATCACCGGCGATGTCACAATCGGCGCAGAATCGTCCATCTGGTTTAACACTGTAATCCGCGGCGATGTTGCTCCAACCGTTATCGGCAATAAAACAAATATCCAGGATCTTTGCATGCTCCACCAAAGTCCCAATAATCCGTTGGTGCTGGAAGACAATGTGACAGTCGGCCACCAGGTAACTCTCCATAGCTGCATCATCCGCAAAAATGCTTTGATCGGCATGGGTTCTGTTATTCTAGACGGAGCTGAAATCGGTGAAGGGGCGTTTGTCGGAGCCGGAAGCCTTGTCCCACAAGGTAAAGTCATACCGCCAGGCAAGCTGGCGTTTGGGCGTCCTGCTAAAGTCATCCGGGATCTCAATGAAGAAGACATCGCCGACATGGAGCGCATCGTCCGGGAATATGCCGAGAAGGCAGCTTATTATAAATCACTGCAAAA
>CAZGMW010000095.1:0-6295 GCA_964526895.1 uncultured Planococcus sp.
CTGGCGCGTCGCGGCAACGAAATCTTGACAGAACAGAATTCTGAAGAGAAATTACATCCGAACGACGATGTGAATATGTCCCAAAGCTCGAACGACACTTACCCGACGGCAATGCATGTTGCAGGCGTTTTGGCAGTGACGGAAACATTGATCCCGGCTGTTCAGAAATTGAAAGCGACTTTGGCTGAGAAATCAGAGAAATTCGATGATATCATCAAAATCGGACGTACACACCTGCAGGATGCGACACCATTGACTTTAGGACAGGAAATCAGCGGCTGGAAGCATATGCTGGAGAAAAGTGAGCGTATGATCAGCGAAAGCGTAAATTATATGCGTGAATTGGCTATCGGCGGTACAGCGGTTGGAACAGGCATCAACGCAGATCCGAAATTCGGCGGCTACGTTGCGGAATTCATCGCGGAAGCTGTAGGTTCAGAATTCACTTCGGCCGAAAATAAATTTCATGCCCTGACAAGCCATGACGAAATGGTTTATGCGCACGGAGCCATCAAAGCTCTTGCGGCTGACGCAATGAAAATCGCAAATGATGTTCGTTGGCTTGCCAGTGGACCACGTAGCGGCATCGGCGAAATCACGATTCCGGCCAATGAACCAGGCAGCTCCATCATGCCGGGTAAAGTCAATCCGACACAAAGTGAAGCATTGACAATGGTTGCGGCACAGGTAATGGGGAATGACGCGACAATCGGTTTCTCTGCCAGCCAGGGGAATTTCGAATTGAACGTGTTCAAACCGGTTATCGCCTACAATTTCCTTCAATCGGTGCGATTGTTGGCTGACAGCCTGGTAAGCTTTAACGATCACTGCGCAGTAGGCATCGAAGCGAACTTGGATGTTATCCAAAACCATGTAAATAATTCATTGATGCTCGTAACCTCATTGAATCCGCATATCGGCTATGAAAAAGCGGCAGCGATTGCGAAACAAGCCCATAACGACGGTTCAACATTGAAGGAATCTGCTGTGAAGAGCGGACATCTGACAGCTGAGCAATTCGACGAATGGGTCAAACCTGAAAATATGGTTGGCAAGTAAATAATTTTCGAGCGGCCGGATTCCTTTTCCGGCTGTTTTTTATGTGTTGGCAAAACAGATGGCAGGAAAGGGTTTATCCCTTATTTGTCGAAGTCTTTTAATCAGGAAAGAATTTACGGAAGAGGTGCATTATGCAAAAAACATTTGTGATGTCATGGAGCGGTGGCAAGGATTCTGCGCTCGCATATTACCGGGCTGTACTGGATGGAAATGTTCCGGTGACTTTACTGACGATGTTCGAAGAAGACGGATCGAAATCGAGGTCGCATGGCCTGCCGCTGGAAGTTATGGAAGCGCAGGCGGAACGGATGGGGCTGCCATTAGAGATCGGTAAGGCAGACTGGAATAATTATGAGAAGGAATTTATCAGCCTTTTAAAGAATTTTAAAAGTGAAGGCATCGATATGGGAGTATACGGTGATATCGACTTGGAAGATCACCGGGCTTGGGTGCAGAAAGTCAGTAAGGAAGCGGACATGGAAGTCAGCCATCCATTATGGGGAGAACCGCGTCGGAGTTTGCTGGAGGAATTGATCGCTGCAGGATTCAGAGCTGTAATTACGGTAGTGGACACGGCGCGTATGGATCCGAAATTTCTGGGCAGGGAATTTACATTAGAATTGATCGAAGAGCTTGAGGCTCTGGGAATTGATGCCTGTGGTGAAGAAGGGGAATTTCATACAGTGATACTTGATGGACCGATATTCGTCGAAGCCGTTCCCGCAGTGTTCGGACAAGTGATTGAAGCTGGACAATATCGGGTGCTGGAAGTGAAACTTCAATAAGAGGAGTGAGGGCATGATACGCTTTGTTGGTGTTGAGGAAATCCATATTCGCCAAATGTCCGCTTTATTGGCCAAAAGGCATGAAAAGGAACGACGGGCTTTTCCATATTTGCCGCCGATATTCGAAGAAATTGATGAAGCCGAAAAGGTACTCCGCAACCTGCTTGAAAAACCTTTTGTCAGTGGAATTGCAGCGGTCAGGGGAATCGACGTAATCGGCTATCTGCTGTACGAATTCAAAGAAGATTCCAACCGCGGCCGTTATATCTGGATGGGATATGAATCCATTGCCATCAGTGATAAGGAACAGCCGGGGCTGCTGCGTTTGCTGTATGCGGATGCCGGAGCGGAATGGATCAAACACGGTTATTTCAATCACGTCCTCATGGTTCCGCTTGGTGATAATTCTTTGGCTGAACAGTGGCTGGAGCAGGGGTTCAATTATGAGCAGAAATACGCTGTTCTGGAGTTAAAAAAATTTAAAGCGTCCGAGAAAGCCGGGCCGGACAAGCTGACTATCCGGAGAGGCGGCCATGCAGATGCTCCGCTGTTGAAGAAAGTCGCCTTGTGGAATAGCATCCATCAGGCGGCAGCCCCTTCCTGGCATCCGATTACAAAAGAAACGATGGATGACATCAAACGCAGCTATATGAATTTATCCGAAGACAAAGAGGCGTTTTTATGGATCGCGGAACTGGGGGAACGCATCGGAGGTTTCCAGGTGTATTTCCGTAAAGAGGACGCTTTAAGTTTATCGGCGCCACTGAACTGTGCGGAACTTCCCGCTGCTTCCACAAACCCGGATATGCGTGGAAAAGGGATTGGACAGACCCTTGCCAATCATTGTTTTGAAGAAATGAAAAAAGAAGGCTTTGATTATCTGTACGCGGATTGGCATACGCCCAATCCCATCGCATCCTATTTTTGGCCGCGGCTTGGATTCCAACCATTCATGCTAAGAATGTCACGGCAAATAGACTCTCGGATTGCATGGGCACATGGCGATTAAAGCTGATAATGACAGCAGCCAAAAGGGTAAAAAAGTGCATTCATAGTGGAAATATAAAATTGTTCGCCTCTCAAAACACAATGGGTATAAGGGCTTTCAGTTTACTTAACGCCTGGATGTGATACAATTACGTCCATTATCCATTATTTTTGAAAGGGGAATGAATTTGACTAAGAAAATGTTTTTAAGCCTATTAATCGGTGCCTCAGTCATGGTCACGGCGGCATGCGGCAACGCGGATGAAAATACAAACGAAGAAGAAACGGTTACCGAGGAAGAAGTTGTAACCGATGAAGAGGTTGTAGAAGAAGACGGGGAAACTGCTGAACAGCCTGAAATGCCTGAAATGCCGGAGCCTGATTTAGAGGGTGTACCGGATGTGGTCGCTGAAGTGAATGGAGAAGAAATCAGTAAAGAAGATTTTGAAGCTGCTTACGTTTCACAGTTCCAGCAAATGGCCTTGCAGGCACAAATGTCCGGCCAGGAAGTGGATCAGGCATTACTGAAAGAACAAATAGCCGAAAGTCTGGTTAGCCAGAGGTTATTGGTGCAGGAAACAGAAAGTCGTAACCTTGAAGCTTCTGAAGAAGAAGTCAATGAAGCGCTGGCCACTTTGGCAGAACAGAATGGCATGGCATCAGCCGAAGAATTTCTGGCTGCTGTTGAAGAGCAGGGAGTTTCTGAAGAAGAAGTGAGAGAGCAGGTTGCTGCACAAGTGAAAGTGGATAAATTGATCGCGGAAGAAACTGGCGACACTGAAGTTTCAGAAGAAGAACTCCAGGAGTTCTACGATCAGGCAGCTGCACAACAAGCAGAATTGGGTGGCGAAGAATTGCCGCCGATGGAAGACATACAAGCTGAACTTGAAGCACAGCTTCTGCAGCAAAAAGAGAACGAAGCGGTTCAGGCATTAGTAGATGAACTTCGTGAAGGCGCAGATGTAACCATCAATATCGAATAAAAAAAGAGAACCAGGTCCCCCTAAAGGGAGCCTGGTTCTTTTTGGATTGCAGCATATTCAAATTGTATCCGCATTCTGGATGAGGTTCAGAAATTGTTTCGTTCGTGCTTCTTTCGGATGGTCAAAAATGTCCTGCGGGGTTCCGCGTTCAATGATGCGGCCTGCATCCATGAATAATACTTCATCGGCGACGCCTTTGGCAAAGCGCATTTCGTGTGTGACGACGACCATGGTCATGCCTTCGAGCGCCAATTCTTTCATTACCTGCAGAACTTCGCCGACCAGTTCCGGATCTAGTGCTGAAGTTGGTTCATCAAAAAGCATCACTTTCGGTTCCAGCGCCAATGCGCGGGCTATGCCGACACGCTGCTGCTGGCCGCCGGAAAGCTGGAAAGGATATTCATTCATTTTTTCTTTCAATCCGACTTTCGTCAGCAATTCTTCCGCTTTTGCACGCGCTTCAGCCCGGCTGATTTTCTGGACAGTCACAGGGCCTTCCATGACATTTTCCAACGCGGTCATGTGTGGAAAGAGGTTGTAATGCTGAAACACCATGGCGGATTGTTTTCTGAACTCCATGACTTGTTTCTTTGGCAAGGGTTTCGAGAAATCGGCCATATGCCCATCGATCGCCACGGTTCCAGCGGTTGGGGTCTCCAATATATTCAAGCAGCGGAGAAAGGTCGTTTTGCCGGAACCGGATGGGCCGATGACAACTACTGCCTGGCCTTTTTCGACGTTAAGATCAATGCCTTTTAAAACTTCCAGCTCTCCAAAACTCTTATGCAGATTATTGATCGTGATCATGGAACTCTCCTTTCCGAATCTATTGGATGGGCGTTATGCTTTGGATACATAACGGTCAAATCGGTTTTCCAGGCGGCCCTGCACCAATGATAGAAGGAAGCAGAGAACCCAATAAATCAAGCCGGCCTGTGCATATAATAACAGGAACTCGTAGTTGAATGCGGCAATTTCCTGTGCGCGCCGGAACATTTCAGTTACGAGGATGAACGAAGCGAGCGATGTATCTTTCACCAGGCTTATGAACGTGTTTGACAACGGCGGAATGGATACGCGCGAGGCCTGCGGAAGAATGATCCGCTTTAATGCCTGGCTGTATGACATGCCGATGGTGTTGGCTGCTTCCCACTGGCCTTTTGGTATCGATAAGATCGCTGCCCGAATGACTTCTGAAGCATAGGCGCCAACATTCAATGAGAAACCGAGAATGGCTGCTGTAAAAGGTTCAAGCGTAATACCGATGGTCGGAAGCCCGTAAAACAGTATGGACAATTGCACCAACAGTGGCGTGCCGCGGATGATGGAGACATAGATCCGGGCGATAATTTGAAAAAACTTTACTGTAGAGATACGGGCCAACGCGGTCAAGGTCGCTAAGATAAGCCCGATTGTGAAGGAAATCAATGTCAAAGGAATCGTATACTGGATTGCTCCCTCCAACAAAGGAAGGAACGATGACTGGGCAATGTCCAGTAACCGTTCCAACCTTTCAGGATCTGTGAAAATACTATTCAAGTACATTTTCGCCAAACCATTTCTGTGAAATTTCTTCATACGTGCCGTCTTCAATCATTTCAGCAAGTGCTTTGTTCACTTCATCAACGATAGCGCCGCTGTCTTTTCTGAACTGCAATCCGCTTTGCGAAGCTTCTTCAGATACATCCGCAATTTGAATTGGAGCATCCGGACGCTGTTTCAGAAAGTCCAAAACGGAAATCCGGTCGTTTACTGTAGCGTCAACACGGTCTGATACCAATAATTCGATTGCCTGGTTGAATCCTTCAACTCCAGTTAATTCAGCGCCATATTCTGTAGCGATATCTGCATAATTGCTTGTCAGCGACTGTGCTGAAGTTTTGCCTTCCAAATCTTCAAATGATGTAATTTCTGTTTCATCAGTGCTCGTTACCAATACAGCTGAAGAAGTGATATATGGATCTGAAAAATCATAGCTCTCCAAACGGTCTTCGCGGATACCTACCTGGTTTGCCACCATATCGAATCTTCCAGAATCAAGTCCTGCGAACATTCCGTCCCACTGTGTTTCAAGGAATTCCGCTTCAACGCCAAGACGGTCAGCCACTTCACGTGCTATTTCAACGTCAAAACCTGTCAACTCGCCTGATTCGTCATGGAAAGTGAATGGAGGGTAAGTTCCTTCAGTTCCGATGACCAACGTGCCTTCTTCTTGGACTTTCGCCCATAGATCTTCCTCAGCACCTGTTTCTTCCACGTCTTCTTCTGTAACTGTGTCTTCAGATGAATCTCCGCAGGCAGCAAGCAATAGAACTGCCCCGAGCAGCATCAAAATGAATAAAAGTGATTTTTTCATACATGTATCTCCCCTAATCCTTATAGTTTTTGTCGGCATTAAAACTTTTGCTGTTTGAGTATAGCATCTTGTCTTCCAACGCGCGCTTCAGGATTTCGCTGCCGACTCTGCCTGTTGCTCCGAAT
>CAZGMW010000096.1:0-6293 GCA_964526895.1 uncultured Planococcus sp.
GAGATGTCCGGCAATGCTTAACCAACTATACTTATTTTTAAATTAGGGAAAGTGAGAGGGTTTTGATGGAGAAAAGAGAGACTGCCCGCCTTTATTTGCGCGAGATCAAAGAAGGCGACTGGATGAGCGTCCACGAATACGCATCGCAGGAACAGGTCAGCAGGCATCAGCCGTGGGGACCCAATTCAGTAGAAGAATCCAGAAATTTTGTCGCCCAGGCTTTAGCGGATACACAGAAAATGCCGAGAACCCGCTATATCTTCGCAATCATTTTGAAAGAACAAGATAAATTGATCGGGGCTATAGAGCTCAATATCAGAAACGCCGCGAATAGATCAGGGGAAATCGGCTATATCGTCAATTCGGATCATTGGGGCAAAGGGATTGCGACAGAAGCGGCGTCTCTTATCATCGCCTTTGGCTTCGAAGACCTGGAGCTTCATCGCATTTATGCAACATGCGCTCCCGGCAACAAAGGTTCACAGAAAGTGCTGGAAAAGCTGGGCATGAGTTTTGAAGGCAGGATGCGGGAGACCGTACTGCTGAAAGACGGCTGGCGTGACTCGAATCTGTTCAGTATGCTGTCGCGTGAATGGACGGAGAAAAAAGGAGCGCTGTAACAAATGGAAACAAATCGCGACATTAAAATCCAAGCGATCATTTCAGAACTTTTTGAACGGAACGTCCTACCCGCAAAGCCGTCCAGCTATAAAAAGCTGAGTGGCGGCACCGTGAGTGAACTGTATATTTTAAGCGTCAACGATCGAAAATACGTGCTGAAGCTGAACGATCCGGCCCTTACCGAACCGGAAGCTTCATTTCTGAATACATATAGATCATTAGAGTTGCTTCCGAAACTCCGCTATGTGGATCCATCCCTTACCTATATTGTTTATTCTTTCATCTCCGGGTCGACTGCCTATGAAGGAACCGGTAAAAAAGAGATTTTGGAGGTTTTGGCAAAAGAGCTCATCAATAAATATCAAGAGGCGCCGCTGCAAACGGCTTGGGGCTGGGCGGACTCTCAGGCAGCTTCCTGGCGGGAATTTTTAAGAAATGAAATCAATTACGCGCAAAACTTAATCGCTTCTTTGCTTGGGCAGGCAGATCATCAATTAATAGCTGATCTTGTCGAAAAAATTGATCCGAACAACAAACCTTATTTATTGCACGGAGATTGCGGCTTCCATAATTTCATTTTCACCGAACAGTTGTTGGTTGGGGTAATCGATCCAACACCCGTTATCGGAGATCCGTTTTATGATCTGGTTTACGCATTTTGTTCCACACCCGATGACTTAACAAGAGAAACTATTGACTACGCGATGGATTGCTTAACAGAAAAGCCTTCCGGATCATACGAACTCGTGCTGATCTGCTTATACCTCAGAATTGCCCTGTGCAGCAAGCATCATCCGGAAGAATTGCCGCTGTATTTAAATGCATGGCGCCACTGGCTAGAGATAGTTGAAGCTACGGATACTTCTGTCTGACAGCTTCCTTCCAAAAAACTGTAACTTTTCCGCCTGTGACTCGGTCTGATGCAGTAAAAGGAGGGTCGGCAGATGAAAAAATGGATGAGTTCTTTGATTGTTTTAGGATTGCTGACAGGAACTGCAGGCTGCGGAACGGTGGAAGACACGGCGGATACAGTAGATAAGGCGGATTCGGATGAAAAAGGGACCGCCACTATGACGATTGCGGATGGTGTGGAATACGGGGAAACGGATTATGAACTGATTGCAGAGGCAAACAACGTGCTCGGCATGAAGCTGCTGAAAGACTTATCGGCCAGAGAAGAGGGGAATATCTTCGTATCGCCTACGAGCTTGTATATGGCGCTCGCGATGGTCTATAACGGCGCAGACGGAGTAACGAAAGAGGAAATTGCGGAAGTGCTCGAAGCACAAGGGTTGGCTCCTGAAGAAATGAACAAAGCAAACGCGTCACTTGTTTCGAAACTGGCGAGTGATTCAGAGGATATTGAATTGAATATAGCCAATTCCATCTGGGTGAGAGAAGATTACACATTCCTAGACAGCTTCAGGGAAAGCAGCCAGGATTATTACAACGCCAGGATAGAAGCCATGGACGTTACAGATCCAGAATCTGCAGAAGCGATCAATGATTGGGTCAGCGAAGCAACCAATGACAAAATTAAAAAGATGGTAGAGAGTCCGATGTCTGGTGATTTGGTGGCCTTATTGCTGAATGCGATTTACTTTAATGGAGCATGGCAATTCCCATTTTCCGAACAAGCGACAGAACAACAGCCTTTCCAACTGGAAGATGGTTCGACAGCAGAAGTTCCACTGATGTCATTGTATGCAGAGCTCCCCTATATGGAAACTGAAAACTTCCAGGCAGTTTCACTTCCATACGGAGAAGGGGAAATGAATATGCATGTATTTCTGCCGGCTGAAACTTCTTCTCTCGATGAATTCAAAGCTTCACTCAGTAAAGAGAACTGGGCAGAATGGATGACCGCATTTGAGTCGCGGCAAGGAGCAGTGATGCTGCCGAAATTCGAGTTGGAATACGAAGTGATTTTAAATGACACGCTGAAAGACCTGGGCATGGAAACTGCCTTCAGCAGTGTCGACTTATCGAACATGTTCGAGACGAGCGGAGGTTTGTTTATCAGTGAAGTGAAGCAGAAAAGCTTTATCAATGTGAGCGAAAAGGGCACTGAAGCCGCAGCTGTCACTTCTATAGCCGTAGAAGAATCAGCAGCGGCGGAACCGCCATTTGAAGTGAAAGTGAACCGGCCGTTCTTCTTCGCGATTACGGATGAAGAAACCGGCGTGATTTTGTTCATGGGCTCCATTGAGAATCCTTTGTAAAGCTATAGGAAGAGAACTGCTGCTGACAAGCCGGTTTCTCTTCCTCTTTTTATTTGTGCCAGTAAAAGAAAGGAAGAATTAACGCCAAATTCCAAATTTACTGAAACGTTTTCCAGTTCTCTCCGTATAAATAGTATGCAGTATAAAATGAAAACAGCTGCGAGCACTTATTTGACTTTCAAATAAGAATACATATCAAAGGGGAGAAGCACGAATGTTGGAAACAGCCGGGTATGCTACATTACTTATTGTCTTGCTGGTCATTGCTGTACTGGCCGGAGCGGGATATTTTTTCTGGGTAAGATTCCGTTACCGCACAGCCAAATCAAACGAAGCATTGATCATTACAGGACCGAAACTGGGAGATCCTGAAAAAGATACGAATATATTCAATGATGAAGAAGGAAGATCGATGAAGATCATCCGGGGCGGCGGTTATCGTCTGCGCCGTTTCCAGACTTCCACACCGGTCAATCTGACTTCATTCCAATTAAAACTTTCGACACCGCGCGTTTATACGATTGCCGGTGTGCCGATTGTGGCGGATGCCGTCGCCATGGTGAAAGTGGCGGATACCTTGAATGGCATTGCGAATTACGCTGAGCAATTCCTCGGCAAAGAGCAAAACGAAATCGAAACGGAAATCATCGAAGTGCTGGGCAGTAACCTGCGGGCGATTCTGTCCAAAATGACAGTTGAAGACATTAACGGAGACCGGGAGAAATTTAATCTGGATGTCCAGGAAGTCGCCCAAAAACAATTGGATTTAATGGGCTTTAAAATCACATCACTTGGGCTGACGGATTTGCGGGATGCAGATGAAACAAATGGCTACCTGGAAAATCTCGGCCGACCGAGAATTGCTGAAGTCCGCAAGCGGGCTGAAATCGCAGAAGCGGAAACAGACCGCGAAACCCGGATCCAACGGGCGCGTACGGACCAGGAAGCGAAAGAAGAAGAATACAAGCGCCAAATTTCAATTGCGGAATCGCGTAAAGAAAAAGACATTAAAGATGCCGCGTTTAAAGAAGAAACAGAACGTGCGCGGGCGAAATCAGAGCAGTCTTATGAGCTTGAAAAAGTGAAGCTGGCAAAAGAAATTCAGGATGAAGAGCTGAACCTGAAGTTCATGGAGCGGGAACGCGCCGTTACATTGGAAGAAGAAGAAAGCAAAGTCCGTAAAACAAAAGCGGATGCTACATATTACGAAACGACTCGCTCGGCTGAAGCGGAAGCCCGCAAAGCGGTCATCAGCGGGGAAGCGAAAGCGAAGATCCGCCGCGATGAAGGTGCTGCGGAAGCGGAAGTTATTCGTGAGCGAGGAAAAGCGGAAGCCGAATCACGCAAATTGCTTGCTGAGGCGATGGAACAGCATGGCGATGTGATCATCACCGAAAAATTGATCGATATGCTGCCGATATTCGCAGAAAAAGTCGCCCAGCCATTGAGCAATATCGATTCAGTGAAAATCATCGATTCCGGCAACGGTCAGGGCATCCCTTCCTTCGGCCGCAGCGTCACCAAAACGATGGTCGATATGCAGGAGCCATTGAAGGAAATGACGGGCATCGATATCGGCGAATTGCTGAAATCCTATGTCGGCAAAACGCCAGGCCAAATCGTGCAAACTGCTCCGAATCCGCGGCCAAAAAACGAAACAGAAAATGATTTGCCAAATGAAGAACAATCAGATTTGCAAATAGATGACCAGTAATGCTCATATATCCTTTTATCCACAAGAATAGATTTGTGGATAAAGGGATATTCTTTTTTGTGTCGAATATCCACTGTGGATAAATAAAAATGAAGTCTGATCAGTCCTGTTAATAGGAACTGACCGCTTTCATTTTTAGACAGGAGGAGAATGGATTGAAGGTTGATGTGATTAAGCATTCGGAATGGGCAGAAACCAAATTCACCTTGCATTTACTCTCGCAGATTCTCGGAAAGATTAAGCTGGAAACCGCACAGCAGGAACCTCAATGGGCACATGTTGCATTGGATATCACAGCTGATGGCTTCAGCACTGGATTATTGTTTACTTCCAGCCAGGTTTTTCAAGTAGAAGTGGATATTCGCAACAGCCGGGTTTTGATAAACGTTGATGGAGATATGCAAACCGTTGAACTGAAACCTTCTAAATCTATCAAAATCTATTTCGAAGAAATCTTTGAAGCTTTGAATTCTCGTGGAATCCATTTGAAAATCAATCCGAAACCGCAGGAAATGGAGTATAAAACGCCATTGGATGAAGACGATACGCCACTGGAATTCGATCAGCAAAGCGCTATGAGAGGGCTCAAGCTTTTTCAGTTTGCGTTGTTGGAACAAAGGAAATTTGTCGCGCCGATGCGCTGCCGGAAAATGAAGCCGGCTTTATTCTGGGGTACATTCGATATCTCGTTATTGATATTGCACGGCATCATGGAACCGTTTCCGGAAGACCGGGTCATTGAAAAAGCCGCTTTTGATGAGCAGATGATCGAATACGGCTTTTGGCTGGGCGACGGGCAAACAGATATACCCGCCTTTTTCGTTCTGCCTTATCCGTTTCAGTACAAGGATTTAAATTCTCCTTCCATAAAGCCTTCTGAGGCCTTTTACGATGAAACGAAAAGTGAATATTTCCTTCCGATGGATACCGTAGCTATTAACGAAAATCCCACGGATGAGATACAGGAATTCTTCCGGTCGACCTTTGACGCTCTTGTCGCCGAACTGGACTGGAAAGGCTGCGATTACTATTTCACTCCATTGAAAATGAAAGAACAGGCATCGGGAAATTAGCGTTAGGTGCATTCATGGACAATAAAAACGCTTATAAGGAGGAAGAAGATGGAGATCAAGCAAGGAGAAAATAAGTTTTTTATTGGTGAAGACGCAGAAAACGTACAGGCAGAAATCCATTTCGTGCCTACCGGTGAAAAACGGATCATTGTCGATCATACCCATGTCGGTGACGAACTGAGGGGTCAGGGTATAGGGGAGAAACTGGTCGTCAAAGTGGTGGAGTACGCCAGAGAAAAGGATTTGCTGATAATTCCGCTTTGTCCTTTCACCAAGAAACAGTTTGAAAAACACCCGGAATACAAGGACGTATGGGCTTAAAAGAACATAGTCGAAAAAGCTGCCGCGCGCAGCTTTTTCTTTTTTGCAGGAATAAGATTTCTTAACAATTTTAAAAGCTGACCAGAAACTGCTTGCAGAATTGAACATTTCATTATATGATGTAAAACGTAATAATTACTATTTATGAATGAAATATATGTGAGGAGAGATAAATATGAGAGTGAACATTACATTGGCTTGCACCGAGACGGGCGACCGCAATTATTCAACGGTTAAAAACAAACGCAATAATCCGGAGCGGATCGAATTGAAAAAATATTGCCCGCGTCTTCGCAAAGTAACTTTACATAGGGAAACAAAATAAAAAAATTTAAGATTTTT
>CAZGMW010000097.1:0-6283 GCA_964526895.1 uncultured Planococcus sp.
TAGTTTTATGCTTCACGAATAACGCCTCCTTCTTATGCCCTTACCCTCTCTGGTGCAACTTAAAAGTTTAATGAAATATTTGCTGGAAAATAAAAACACAATGAGCGAAGCGGTTGGACAGAAATGCCGATAAGTTGAACCTTACTGAAAAGTTCTCTTCACTTTTAGAAAAAAGTGAAACGTTTTAAGGATTAAACTTCTCTAATTAGTAAAGGGGTGAAAAAGATGCAACATGACGAACAAAAAGTCATTGCAGCGATCAAAGGAGAGAAACGAGCGCTGGAGCAATTATTGAAGCTGGAGAAAGAGAAGCTTTATCGCATGGCTTTTACATATGTAAGAAACGAAGAAGACGCTATCGAAGTATTTCAGCAAACCGTGCTGCAAGCCGTTGAATCCATCCACCAGCTCAGAGAACCTGCTTATTTTTCAACATGGCTCACGAGAATCTGTATAAATCACGCTCTCACCGCATTAAGGAAAAAACAGAAGGTAGTAATGCTGGAGGATGTGGCTGAACATTTATCAGCCATAGAACCATCAGAACATCTGGTGCATAAACTGGATGTCGCAGACGCATTGGGCAAACTTCCCGAAAAATATCAAACGGTCTTATTGTTGCGGTTTTATCAGGATTTATCGATCAAGCAGATAATGGAAGTGCTGGATTGTCCGGAAGGAACGGTGAAGACAAATATTCACCGGGGCTTAGCATTATTAAAGAAAAGTTTGAAAGGGGTGTATACAGATGAACGACAAAGAGATTTCAATTAAAACGGCATTGGACACCATTCAAGTGCCAGCGGAGAAACTGGATGGAATCATTGACGAAGTCTTGTATGAAAGGCCAGTTAGAAAAACGTTTCTAAAAAAATGGTTATATCCTGTGGCGGCTGCTGCAGTATTAGTAATTGGAATGGCAACGACGACTATGGTTGCTTCACCAACTGTAGCCAGTTTTGTTGTCCAGATTCCAATCATCGGAAATGTGTTTAATTTCTTGGGAATTGATGAAAACAGCTTTGAAAATTACGAAGAGTTTAGTGAGTCGGTCGGATTGTCAGAGAGCAGCAACGGAATAACTATGATTATTGACCAGGCCATTTATGACGGCACC
Organism: uncultured Planococcus sp.; assembly: GCA_964526895.1. Taxonomy (GTDB): domain Bacteria; phylum Bacillota; class Bacilli; order Bacillales_A; family Planococcaceae; genus Planococcus. The sequence goes on from CAZGMW010000097.1 coordinate 1,118, forward strand.
AATGTGACCTTGTCCTTTCTAATTGAATCCGATAAATTATCAGGAAAGGGGTTTATGTTTGAAAATCTTCCCGCTGCAAATGGGTCGATGGTAAATGGCGGCTTCCAGATGGAATACGTAGAAGATGTTGGGTATGTGGGAATCTTCAGGTTAACTCCGGATTTTACGGACGGAAAATCAAAAGTCGAGATTTCGTGGAAACCCGAAGCAATCATGACAGAGGATGGAGAAATTAAAGGGGACTGGGAATTCAACTTTGCAATTGCAAAAATTTCGAGTGAATCGATTGTGTTGGACGAAAAAGTGAAAACTGAGGGAGTAACTGTTCATCTAAAAGAAGCAGCAGTTACGGATGTTTCAGTGAACATCTATTATCAGCAATTGGTCGACCCGGCCTATTTAACGGAATGGCAATATGTCGAAGCGGAATTAATTGCCCGAGATGATCTTGGCAAAGTTTACAAAGTTCCTTACAACGGAGGCTCTGCGGATAGTTCAGCGAAAACGGCAGAAGATCTTAACTGGTCAGCTACATTGAGTGGTTTGGATCCGCAGGCAAGCTCTCTTACGTTTTATCCGATTGCAGCTGTGAGCAGAGTCGATAGTGAAACAGGGGACATAGACTCCAAAAGAATTGAGTTTGATGCCCTTGAGATTGATTTAAATGACCATTCCCATAAAATCATAGAAAACCCGGAAATTCCGGAATTGCCTAAAGCTACGCAATAAGTAACTGACTTAAATATATTGAAACTGTAAAAAAGAAGAAACTCAAACAGAGTTTCTTCTTTTTTTCTCAAATAGCCTTATTCATGATGAATTTCTTTACACTAAGGTAATAACAAATTTCTGGAAATAAAGTCCTCAGGCATTTTTAATAGAGTGCCATTTTATTATGTTCGAGAAGATGATTTTAATTTTGAGTGAAAATAAATAACTTATATTAGTTTCTTTCTCTCTCTCATCATAATCACCATGCTGTTAATCACAAAAATCACCACAAAACAAATGGCGTAAATAATTGCTTGCGTAATTTGGGCAAGTCCATCTGCCACAACACTCCAGAACCAGAGGGTTCCCAAGGACAATAAAGTGAAATTTATAACTCCCGTAATTAATAACGACATTCTGAAGTTATATTTTGTTAACTTGATACTTATGATAATCGTAGCAATCAAAGATATGAATACGGGTAATATCAACCTGACAATCTCTTCGTAAATGATTATGCTCCCCCTGACCAATCAATTTTTTTACCATTTGTCTTATGTAGATTAACATATTAAGTCAAAGTTCACGCCAGCTTTATGCAGTGATTTTATTCTAATGGAAGAAGCTTGCCAGACCCCATCTTGTAGAACTTACAAGATGGAGACCGGTGGTTGGCTTCTGATATCGCTGTTCGTCATGGCGATAAAATATTCCGTGATGCGATGGTCATTTGTCAGTTCCGGGTGGAACGAGCAGCCCAGGAACTGTCCGGAACGCGCCATTACGATTTTCCCTTCATGTTCACAAAGGATTTCGGTGTTTGGGCCGGCAGTGACAATATGAGGCGCACGGATGAAGACGGCATTAAAGGGAGCTTCGATTCCTTTGATGTCCAGGTCGGCTTCAAAGCTGTCGATTTGACGGCCAAATGAATTTCGTTCCACTTTTACATCCATGACTCCAAGATGAGCTTCGTCATAGCCGACCACTTCGCCGGCCAGCAGGATCAGCCCCGCACATGTTCCAAACATCGGTTTACCTGAGCGCGCGAAATCCCGTAATGGATCCATGAAGCCATAACGGTCGATCAGGCGACGCATCGTCGTGCTTTCTCCGCCGGGCAGAATGAGGGCATCCAAGTCCAGTAAATCATCCGTTTTTTTTACAGATACCGCTTCAGCGCCACAAGCTTCAATGGAACGGACATGCTCGCGCACCGCTCCTTGCAAGGCAAGAACTCCTATTTTCTTCATGGTTACCAGCCACGCTCCTGCATGCGTTCGCCTGCAGCAATTGTCGACATTTCGATGCCGTGCATGGCTATGCCCAGATTTTTGGACAATTCAGCTATCAATTTATAATCCTGGTAATGGGTGGTCGCTTCGACAATGGCGCGCGCAAATTTTTCCGGATTATCGGATTTGAAAATGCCGGATCCCACAAACACGCCGTCAGCTCCCAATTCCATCATCAATGCGGCATCGGATGGAGTGGCAATGCCACCGGCGGCGAAATTGACTACCGGCAAGCGGCCCAGTGATTTCACTTCACGGAGGAATTCATAGGAAGCGCCCAGATTGCGTGCTTCAGTCATCAGCTCGTCTTCATTCATGTGAATCACTTTCAGAACTTCCGCATTGACTTGACGGAGATGGCGGACAGCTTCCACGATATTCCCTGTTCCAGGCTCGCCTTTTGTGCGGAGCATGGAAGCACCTTCACCGATACGGCGGGCTGCTTCGCCTAAATTACGGCAGCCGCAAACAAAAGGTACAGTATAGCTGTTTTTCAACAAATGAAACTCTTCATCAGCCGGAGTTAAGACTTCGCTTTCATCAATATAGTCCACCCCCATTGCTTCGAGTACACGCGCTTCCACAATATGGCCTATCCGTGCTTTGGCCATAACGGGAATGGAAACGGCTTTCATGACTTCTTCGGTAATGCGCGGATCAGCCATGCGCGCCACACCGCCATCTCTGCGGATATCAGAAGGGACACGTTCCAACGCCATAACAGCAGTAGCTCCTGCAGCTTCAGCAATGCGAGCCTGTTCCGCATTCACCACATCCATGATCACGCCGCCTTTTTGCATTTCAGCCATACCTCTTTTGACACGATTTGTTCCATGTTGATTCATATAAAATTCCTCCTAAAGGGTTGATGAGTTCAGTATAAAGAAGATTGACCATAAAGAAATAACCAGTTTTATTGATTTTATAAAGGTCAGATTGATGGAGTAGAACATAAAGTTAAGCAGGGACCGGTCTTATCTGTCCATCCATAGATATTATTCCTGCATAATAAACCCGGTCATCTCATTGTTGTTATAACGTTTTTATAAATTATGCTATTATGGGAAATGTTCGAAACAAAGAGGTTCGCGAAATCCCTCTTTAAAAAACTAAGGAGATGTTACAAATGAAAAATGAAAAGGCGGTCGTCGTTTTCAGCGGTGGACAGGATAGTACAACCTGTCTTTTTTGGGCTTTATCAAAATTTAAGGAAGTCACTACAATCACATTCGATTATGGGCAGCGCCATGCAGTTGAAATAGAGCATGCGCGAAAGATTGCAGATGAACTGAATGTGCCGTTTAAGGTGCTGGATATGCAATTGATCAATCAATTGTCTGCCAATGCTCTTACGCGGGAAGAAATTCCGATCAATGAAGAAGAAGGTGAGTTGCCTTCAACTTTCGTTCCGGGGAGAAATCATTTATTCCTGTCGTTTGCGGCTGTTTATGCACAGACAATCGGAGCACAGCACATCATTACCGGGGTGAGCGAGACGGATTTCAGCGGCTATCCGGATTGCCGCGATACTTTCATCAAATCGCTCAATGTAACACTGAATCTGGCGATGGATGCTCAATTTGTCATTCATACGCCGCTTATGTGGCGCGATAAGAAACAAGTATGGGAACTTGCTGATCGATTCGGCGCGCTCGACTTTGTACAGGAAAAAACGGTCACTTGCTATAACGGAATACCGAGCAGCGGCTGCGGGGAATGTCCGGCTTGCCAATTGCGAAATGACGGTCTGCAAGCTTATCTGGCAACAAAGTCCGGCGGTGCAGCCAAATGATGCAGCAATTTTATCCGTCAGTCCCGCACGCTTACCGATTTGAATTGAATAAAGACATGAATTTTTCAGCAGCGCATTTCATTCCGCACGCGGAAGCGGGGAAGTGCCAGACCGTGCACGGACATACGTATTTCGTAAATGTAACGGTGGCTGGAAATGAGCTTGACGCCTCCGACTTTTTAATAGATTTCAAATTGCTGAAAGATGCAATCCATAAAAAATACGATCATTCAGTGTTGAACGATCATCCCGAATTCAACGGAAAATTTCCGACAACTGAACGGCTGGCTGAACAGATCTGGCAGTCGATTGATGCAATCCTGAAAACACGTGACAATGCACCTTCATGTCTGCAAGTCATTGTACGGGAAACGCCGACGAGTTATGTGGTGTACCGGCCGGAACAGGGGTGGCTGCGATGAAAATCCCTGTTATGGAAGTATTCGGTCCGACGATACAGGGTGAAGGGATGGTCATCGGCCAAAAAACGATGTTCGTCCGAACGGCTGGCTGTGATTATTCCTGTTCATGGTGCGATTCCAGTTTCACCTGGGACGGCACCGGCAAAAGCACTTCCCGTCAGCCGGTTGAAATCATCGAAGAACTGAAAGAGATTGGCGGAAGCCGTTTTTCCCATGTCACCATTTCGGGAGGAAATCCGCTTCTCCACAAAGGAATCGGAGAATTCATCAGCCTTTGCCATGAGGAAAACTGGAAAGTTGCAGTGGAAACACAGGCGACAATCTGGCAGGACTGGTTGCTGGAAGTCGATGATATTACACTTTCACCAAAGCCGCCGAGTTCCGGGATGGTCACTGACTTCGGCAAGCTCGATATCTTCATGGAGAAGCTGCAGGACTCAAACGCCAGTTTGAAAGTCGTGATTTTCAATGAAACGGATTTCGAATTTGCGGCCCAGCTTCATCTCCGTTATCCGGCCGTACCCTTTTTCCTTCAGGTCGGAAACGATGACATCACGACAACAGATGATGCCCGTCTGGTAGCCAGTTTACTGGAGCGGTATGAGTGGCTGATTGAGCTCAGTACGCAGTCTGCCGTCATGAATGATGTAAAAGTTCTGCCGCAGCTGCACGCTTTGGTGTGGGGGAACAAAAGAGGGGTTTGAAAAAGAGTAATGAATAAAACAAGGAAGGCCGGGACACATCAAAATGTGTTCTGGTCTTCCTTGTTTTAGTAGTTAAAATTTGAAGCTAGCCAGGTTTTTATTGCTTTAGACTATGAACTTCGTGAACCAGGCAATGTATCTTGCCCCTGGTAAAAAGAATAATTGAGCAAGTATCGTACCCAGTAACCGGGAAGCAATCATCATTACAGCGATGCTTTTAAGGTTCAGGTAACTGCCGCGCC
>CAZGMW010000098.1:0-6209 GCA_964526895.1 uncultured Planococcus sp.
TCACAAAGACGTAATGCTGTTTGGATGATCCCACAGCTACAAGCGTCTTGTAGACCCTTTCTTCCGGATGGCCGATTTTAGCAGCGACGGATATGCCGTCCACAAGACCATCTTCAATTTCGTAATGAATGATGTCGTAAGGAATATGCTCTTTATCCAAGATTCTTGCAGCATTGGTTTTAGCGATCTTTTTCCCCATGGCGGCGCTCCTTTTTTTGGAAACTAGTCTATGAAATCAGCTTACCACCATTGTCGAACTATTTCTAATCGTTTTGATTCATCAGTTTTTTCAGCGCTTCGGCCATTGCGGTGTTCTGCGGTGGCTCGTCCTGCTGTTTCAGGTATTTATTGACGTCTTTCTTGGTTGCTTTGGATTGGCCGGATTTTTTGCGTTTTTCAAATGCCGACAGCTTCTCACGATGCCCGCATTTACAAACGAAAATCTTGCCATCGCCTTCGCCCTGCATCTCCAACTTCTTATGGCAATTCGGGCATCGCGCGTTTGTCAGCATCGCCACTTGTTTCTTGTAGCCGCATTCACGGTCCTGGCAGACATTCATCTTGCCGCGTTTGCCATTGACTTCAAGAAGCGGTTTGCCGCAATCCGGGCACATTTTGCCGGTGACATTGTCATGCTTGAATTTCTTATCGCTCTTTTTAATATCGGAAACCGACTTTTCGGCAAACCGGATCATTTCCTGCATGAATTCGTTCTTCTTCATTTGCCCTTTGGCGATTTTCGTCAACTGCTGTTCCCAATCAGCCGTCAGTTTCGGTGATTTCAAATCTTCCGGCACGAGCTCCAGTAGTTGGCGGCCTTTCGACGTAATCGTCAAATCCTTCCCTTTTTTCTCGATCAGGAAGGTATTGAATAATTTATCGATGACATCTGCGCGCGTGGCAACGGTTCCCAGTCCCCCAGTTTCGCCGAGTGTCCGGATCAGTTCCTTCGACTCGCCGGACATGAACTGCGCCGGATTTTCCATTGCACCGAGCAGCGTTCCTTCATTGAAGAAAGCGGGCGGCTTGGTTTTTCCTTCAGTTAACGAAATGCCTTTGATCTTCAACTTCTGTCCATTTTCAAATGGCGGCAACGTGGTATCTTTGTCTTCGTCGTCTTCCAGGTAGATGCGTTTCCAGCCTTCATTGCGCACTGTATTGCCTTTCGCCTGGAACGTTTCGCCGCCTGCAGTCAATTTGACAGTCGTCTGATCGTACTCATATTGCGGATAGAATACCGCCAGGAAGCGCTTGACGATCATATCGTATAATTTATGCTCATTCGCCGACAGCTCGTGCAGCGGCGGATTCTCCTCCGTCGGGATAATCGCGTGGTGATCGGATACTTTCGCATCATCGATGACCCCATTTTGCGCTGCCACCGGCGATTTCAGGATCGTTGCCGCAAGCGGGCGATATGGTCCTGTCTGTACCGCTTTGATGCGGTCTTGCAGCGTATCTTTCATATCAGATGTCAGATGCTTCGAATCCGTCCGTGGATACGTCACGATTTTATAGCGCTCATACAGGTTCTGCAGCGTGTTCAGCGTCTCTTTCGCCGACCAGCCGTAGCGCTTGTACGCTTCTTTCTGCAGTTCGGTCAAGTCGAATAAAGGCGGTGCCGGCTGTTTTTTCGGCGTGATCTTAATGTCAGTGACGGTGCCTTCATGTGTGTTATCGAGCTTCTGGAATAAAGCATCGATTTTCTCTTTATCGAACGACTGCGTTGAATTGCCGTCTGTCCATGTGAACGCAGCTTCGTTTGTAATGGCCAGCATGCCGTAATACGGTTTCGGCTGGAAATTGCGGATTTGCTGTTCGCGTTCCGCGATCATTGCAAGTGTCGGCGTCTGCACACGTCCCGTAGATAATTGCGCGTTATATTTCACCGTCAAAGCACGTGTTGCGTTGATGCCGACAACCCAGTCAGCCTCTGCTCTTGCGACCGCCGCCTGGTAAAGATTTTCGTAAGCTTTTCCGTCTTTCAGATTATTGAAGCCGTCTTTGATGGCCTTGTCAGTAACTGATGAGATCCACAGGCGCTTGATCGGCTTTTTGGTATTTGTCTTTTCCAGAATCCAACGCGCCACAAGCTCCCCTTCGCGACCGGCATCTGTCGCGATGATGACGTCTTTCACGTCACCACGGCTGAGCTGTGATTTGACTGCGTTATATTGTTTCATTGATTGTTGGAATTTTCTTGCCAGTATTTTATTGAAGGGGTATATTTTATTTATTATGGAAAGGAGTTGACCGATTGATCCTGAAACAGCGTGTTGAACCACCTGAAATTCTGCAGCTTGAAAGTCTGCTGCAACGTGTACCCATCGTCCATCCCCTATTTCCCCACTGGACGGAAAAACTCCGCCGATTGTCTGCCGGCTTCCACGGCGAACAGCGCGTCGATTCCCTTTTTTATGAGATTTCTATTGAAATTCCCCACTACTTTATACAAGATCTCTACATCCAAAAGCCCAAGTCCTCCCATCAGATTGATAGCGTGCTCGTCACCAATCGTTTCGTGCTGCTTCTTGAAATTAAAACCATCGCTGGCCAGCTGAATTTCGATCCGCAGCTGCGCCAATTTTCCCGTACCAATAAAGACGGCAGTGTTGATGGAATGAATAATCCTGATGATCAAATCCGTCGCCATGAGAAATTCGTGCAGCAATTTTTAACATCGCAAAAAGTGTCGCTGCCTGTCATTGGCGTGATCGTATTTACTTATCCGTCCTCCATTGTAAACAGCCGGCCGAAAAACCGCATCATCATTCAAGGGTCCGGTTTGCCTTATTTGATGGATCAGTTGCTGGCGAAATATCCTGAGGAGATATTGACTGCGCGTAAAACGCGACATCTGGCTGGCAAGCTTTTAGAGAGACATTCGAAGAGGGAGTTGCGGCGGATAGAGGTTCCGGCGGGTTTGAGGAGGGGTGTGCTTTGTGGGAAAGATTGCGGAGGAACAATGAATTTAAACTGGCGTAAGTGGATTTGCGATAAATGTTCTCGCATTGATCGCTATGCCCATTTCGAAACATTGTTGCAATATAGAGTGTTAATCAGCCAAACAATTACAAATAATGAATTCCGGAAATTTACCGGAATTGAATCTGTTGCTACTGCATCCAAGTTATTAAGAATAGCTAATATGCCTTCTGAAGGCAGTTATAAGGATCGAATTTATACCATCCCTGAAGAGATAATTAAACTGGAAAGTATTTCGACTGATTTGGAAAGTATTTAACTCAAATTGGAAAGTATTTAAGCTAATTTGGAAAGTATTTTGGCCTTTTTGGAAAGTAAGCTCTTTTAATGGAAACCACATTTTTATAACTGTTAATAAAATCCAGCGCACTCCCTTTACCATGCCCTATTTCGCCTTATTCACCCGTTTTCAGCCTATAATCTATTTCGCCATTCAAATTCCAGCATCCAAGCGACTTTTTCACGACCAAATCACGTCCAAAACCAACCAAAATTCAAAACCAAACCCATAATGCAAAAAAATCTTCGCCACAGCGAAGATTTCCTTAAAAAAAGGACGTTTTCGCCGTGCGAAAACGCCCACTATTGCCCTTGAACTGAAGGTTTTTCGCTTTTCGCCCGGGCTTGGCGAAAAGCATCCATTCTATTCTTTTGAACTCAGCTCCTGCATGTCGATTGCTGTCCCGCCCATAAAGCTATCCAAACAAAAAACCTCCCGCGGGAGGTTTTTTATATCAATCTTAATGCAGGTCCAGCGTCTCTTTCGATAGATGCTTGCTCATTTCAGCGTACTGCACGAAGACGCGGGCCAATTCGCGAAGCCTGTCATGGACGTCTTCGCTGATGATGTTATTGTCGGCATCAAAATGGCTCGTGTGCGTATAGACGTAGTTCGGTGTAACGAGGCTGCGGAAATAATCGAGAATCGGCTTGAGCTGATTTTCGATGACCAGATGATGCTGGTAAGTTCCGCCGTTTGCCACGATCGATACCGGCTTATAACGCATCGCACGCGGGTGCAGCAAGTCGAAAGTGTTTTTCAGGACGCCAGGGATGGAGCCTTGGAAAATCGGCGAAGCGATGATATATCCATCCGCCTCATTGAACCTTCTGGCGAGTTCCTGCATGCTGCTGTTATATTCACCAAGTGGGCGTCCATCTACAAACTGATGCTCATAATCGGCCAGGCTCAAAATGTCCAATTCCATATCCGGCTGGAATTCCTTAATATACAATTTGACCTGTTCCAATACGGCGCCTGTCTTTCTTCCCACTATTGTGCCGTCCACTAATAAAATCTTCATAAATCTGTTCCTCCTCGAATCCGTATATGCTGGGCAGCAGGGCTGCCTCTCACTGTGTATGAGTTCCGGCTTGCCCGAAAACCTCTCGGCAATTCCGACTTTATTCCATCATAACAAACAGGGAATGCGGACACGTATCGAAAAACCTTACGAAATCAAGATTTCATTCTTTAGACGTAGAACCGTTGTTTTTAGCTCGCTTGCTTTCCAGGCGTTCCTGGATGCGATCAGACTGGTGCGCCGGCGATGTGAAGCTGACAATGGTGTCGCCAAGCTTCGGTTCCGGAAAGTTCTCGCTGGTGAAAAATTCAATTTTCCCTTGCTCTCTCTCGATGAACAGCAGAATCGTGTCGGCGCTCCACTTCTTCTTGTATTCTTCGTATGTGTATTGCTCAGTCAATTGGGTTTTCCGGATCGTATAGCCTTCCTCAGCCTTCCGATCCAATTCATGGACGTTCCATTCATGCCCGAAAAGCGTTCGGCCTTTGATCGAAGAATGGTAATCCGCAGGATCTCCTTGATGAATCGCTGTCTTGTAAAGGTTTTCCCTGCCAAAATCAGGAACATAATTGTTCATGACCAACGCGTTATAGGAATCAATTTCCGCAGCCAGAATCATAGTTTCGTAAGGAGTCAGATCCAGTTCATAATCAGTATGCTCAGAGAGGATTTCACCGGTGAAAGTTTTCAACCCGGCAAGCCTCGCAGGTTGCAGCCTGCCCCATGAAGGGTCCATGATCAGCACATTTTTATTTTGTTCTGACAGGGCTTCGCCAAGTTTCAAAACGAAGCGGCCCACGCCCACTATGATAATGCCTGGTTCGTCACCGGTTGCCAGGTCGAGCTTCCGTCCAAGCCAGCCGATGGTAAAACCATGTACCACCACAGTAGAGAATACCAGGGCAAATGTCAGCGCGGTCAACAGCTCCGCATCTTCAAAACCTGCTTCGAGCAAAACGCCGGCAAAATAACCGGATACGGTCAATGCCACGATACCCCGCGGCGCAATCCAACCAAGCAGTGATTTTTCCTGCCACGTGAGATCTGTCCCGATCGTCGAAAGCCAGATGGATAATGGCCTCACTACGAATAACGTCGCAAGCACAAATGCAATGATGCGCCAATTGAAAATTTCAATCAGTACATCGAGACTCAAGGATGCCGTGAGCATAACAAAAATACTCGAAATCAGCAGCACCGAGATGTTTTCTTTGAAATGCCGCATATCATTGATGGAAGCGATATGCATATTGGCCATCACCATTCCCATCGCCGTCACGGCGAGCAAACCTGTTTCATGCATGACGATATCCGACAGGACAAATGTCAGCAACACGACGCCGAAAACGATCGGTGCTTTCAAAAATTCCGGCACTTGTCCTTTTTCGAACATCCAGCCCAGCAGCCAGCCGACGCCGGCCCCGAGCGCCACCGCGAACAAGGAAGCCAGGAAGAACAAACCAAAGGCACCGGCCGTTTCGTCACCAATCGCGAACAGCACAAATTGGAACGCAAATAAAGCAAGCAATGCGCCGAATGGATCGACGATGATTCCTTCCCATTTTAAAATCGCTGCCGGACGTGCTTTGAGTTTTGCCTGCCGCAGCAAAGGCAAAATGACAGTCGGGCCGGTAACGATGAACAAGCCACCGATTACGAAAGCTACAGCCCAGGACAATCCAGCTATGTAATGTGCAGCCAGTGATCCGGAAATCCAGGCGATAAGGGCACCGAATGTCACAATTCGCCAAACCGGTTTATTGAAACCACGAATTTCCTTGAAATTCAGGTTCAAACTCCCTTCAAACAAGATTATTGCCACAGCCAATGAAATGACCGGTTTAAATAAATCGCCGAAGCTTTCTTCCGGATGGATGATATTCAGTATCGGTCCGACAACCAAGCCGGCTATTGACATTA
>CAZGMW010000099.1:0-6207 GCA_964526895.1 uncultured Planococcus sp.
CCATGCTCCTGCATCGCTGCGCTAGCTTCGTCGCAAAGAGTCGACCTTGCAGGCTTCGGCCGACTCTTCGCTGTTTTGCTCCATATCTTTAGAGTTGTCTCTCAGCAAAGGCGTGGCTCCGGACCAGGCGAATGCCGACGGAGCAAAAGACGAGTGCTCTTCTCGGCTTATTGTGGGAGGCAAGGTTCGCCATACGAAGATGGTGCAACCTTTGCGACGAGCAATGCGCAGGAGCATAATCTTCGCACTGTCCAAAGCGCCAAAGCGGTATATATAGACTATATCTTTTATTCAACTTATATAGCATTGTATCAAAATCTGCGGACAATTTCTTTTTCTGAAAATGAATTATGGTAGACTGAAGAAAATGGAAAGGATGTTGTATATGACAAATTGCATTTTCTGCAAAATCATTTCTGGTGAAATCCCAAGTGTGAAAGTTTATGAAGATGAACATGTCTTCGCCTTCATGGATATCATGCCTTTATCTAAGGGGCACACCCTTCTCATCCCAAAATCACACCGCGAATCAGTTTATGAACTTACGCCTGATGAAGCAGGAAACCTTTTCAGTGTTGTTCCTAAAATCGCCACGGCCATCAAGGAAACTTTTAATCCCGAAGGCTTGAACCTTCTTAACAACAACGGAGCAAAGGCCGGACAAAGCGTGTTCCATTTCCATCTCCACTTTATACCCCGCTACGGCGAGTCGGACGGGTTCGGCGCCAGATGGGTAACCAAAGAAAAAGAATTTACCACAGAGCACATCCAGGAACTGGCTGAGGAAGTTAAAAATAAGTTAGCTGCCAATGCTTGATTTAATGGAACAGAGAGTATAGAATCAGTAATAAGTTTTTCGCCTGCGGTCACGAGGACACGCCGGGAGAAACTAAAATAGCGATGAGCTGAGGAGAGATGAGAAATGAATACGAAAAATCTTGTACTAATGGCGCTGCTGGTCAGTGTCGGGGCGGCATTATATTTGGTCATCCCAGGAATCAACGGTGGAATGAAGCCGGACTTTATGCTGACTATGATGTTTGTTGGTATTCTGCTGTTCCCTAATTTAAAATCAACATTTTTATTGGCAGTCACAACGGGTGTAATTTCAGGATTGTTTTCAACATTCCCTGGAGGATTTTTCCCGAATATCATCGATAAATTCATCACGGCATTCGTCTTTTTGGCTCTTGTTTTCTTACTGAAAAAAGCTGTTGCTAAGTTGCCGGTCACTATTGCCCTATGCGTAGGTGGCACAATGCTTTCAGGAGCGATATTCCTGTCAGCAGCAATTTTCCTGATCGGTGCAGAAGTTCCTTTTGGATTGTTGTTCACAACTGTTGTGTTGCCGGCAATGCTTCTCAACGGAATCGCTTTCGGCCTTATTTATCCGATTGTGATCAATTTAGTGAAAAGATCCAAATTTGAAACAGCTGTGTCCCAGGCAGCATAATTAAAAAAGCTTTTCAGCATATTATTTGCTGAAAAGCTTTTTTTCTTTGAACACCAATTCAGTTTTATGTTTTAATTAAGTTAAATAGAGGAAAAGACCTTTATAGGACGAAAGGGGCGCATCATTTATGAAAGCATCGAACTTTTTTATTGGACTTGCGACAGGATTGGCTGCCGGAGCGGCAGCAACATTATTTTCAACACCTCAATCTGGTGAAGAACTTCGTACCTCTGTCAAAACAGCCTCCACTGACTGGAAAGAAAAATTGGCAGATGTAAAAGAACAGGTCAATCAATTGAAAGAATCGGTCAATCACCTCAAAATCGAAGCAAAAACTCAAATTCCACCAGCCATGGATGGACTGAAACAGTCTATGGCAGAATGGCAGGAAGGCACTGCTCCAGCGAAAGAGCATCTTCAACTGGAGATAATGGCAATCCAGAATGCAATTGAAGAATTGCAAAAGTCCATCACAAAAGACAAAAAAGATGATAATGAAGACGATAAAAAGTATGTTAAAAATAAGGACACTGCGGAATATTCCACAGAAGATGATAAAAAAGTTTCACAATAAACATTTTTATCATAGTATAGAGGTTAAAAAACTGCCAAATGGCAGTTTTTTTAATAGTTTTTTTACTATTCGGACTTTTATTACTTTTACTTTATTGCTATAATTAAGAAAATCTCAACCTGTGGAAAGAGGGTGCTTTTATGGTCGAACGCGAGTATACGATGAAAGAAGCGATGATGTTCAGTCAACGCATCGGACAATTATCCAAAGCTTTATGGAAAGCGGTCGAGAAAGATTGGCAATTGTGGATTAAACCATACGATTTGAATATCAACGAACATCATATTCTATGGATTGCCTATCATTTGAAAGGTGCTTCGATCTCGGATGTGGCAAAGTTCGGCGTAATGCATGTTTCCACCGCTTTCAACTTTTCCAAAAAGCTCGAAGAACGTGAACTGTTATCATTTTCGAAAAGAGATACAGATAAACGCAATACCTATATCGAACTGACGGATAAAGGCCAGGACTTGATGCAGGAAATGATTGAGCGCTACCACGACACACCCCATTCTGTCATCGACGGCTCTTTGAAACTTCGGGAACTCTATGGTAAATTCCCCGAGTTCCTTGACGTGATGGCCGTGATCCGCAATATCTATGGAGAAGATTTCATGGAAATTTTTGAAGCCTCTTTTAAAAATATCGAATCCAAATTTAATGAAGAAAACCACATAGTCGAATCAATCGAAAATCAATGAAAACGCTTTAAATAGAAGAATCATAAATCAGCTTGCATTTATCCGAAAATCGTTGTATTGTATGTATCGACTCAACTGAGAATACCATTATGTGGGGGATACAATTTATGCACTGCTGGAAAACGATAAATGTAAAAAAAGAATATGGCTTTAACCGCCTTTTCACATTCGCAGTGTTGGCTGGCATGGGTGTCTTTACAATTTTTTACGTACTTTTAAATTTCTTTTATACCACACCTTTATCTGATCGTTATTTTTTCTTTTTCATTTTAGGCATCCTATCGGTTTACCCTCTCCACAAAATGTTCCATTTACTGCCGCTTATCGGCAGCATGAAATGTCTGAAGTTTATTTTGCGAAAACAATTGGGAATGTTGCCGGGAATTTCACTTCACGTGAAGGAACCTGTAGGGAAAACTCGATTTCTTCTTGCTTTACTGATGCCTTTTGTTTTATTGAACACTTTGATTGTCCTATTGAGTGTGCTGTTCCCTGCCTACATCCATTATTTCGCCATTCTTCTTGCCTATCATTGCAGTCTTTGCCTGACGGATCTCATATATGTCCGTCATCTGCTTCATACGCCCAAGCATGCGTTGATTGAAGAAACTGAAACAGGTTTTGAAATACTGGTACCTCAGGCAATCGGTTAATCCTGTATTTTCTTTCCGAATTTGTTATACTTGAATCTAAAGTAGAGGGGAGGAAATTCATGATTATCGCATTCGTAGTTATGTTCTCAGTGTTTTACCTGTTCCAAATCAATCGCATGACTTTGGCATTGGTGACTTCACGGGAAATTCCTGAAGAAAATCACGAGAAAATTTTCCGCACGATTAATATATTGATTACGATTCTATTGGTATCCCTGTATGTAGGCGTAGAATTTACTCCTTAAATCTATTTGCCTTTTGGCAAGTAGATTTTTTTATGAAACAAATTACTAAGCACTCATTTAAGACTTCCGGCAGCTGTCTTTGTCACTTGCTTCACGGCGCAGTCTACTGGCCGTGAAAGAGCTTCGCTGAGCTGATTCGTCCAAGAGACTTGATCTTTCAATCCACAGTGAAGGTCTTGTCAACTTTTTCATCCAATATGGAAGGCATTGGATTATAAGTTTGAGTTTAATGTTTTTATAGTCCAAATATGAAACTTTTTTAATTTTTAAACGTTTTATGGTATAGTAACTACGGCAACAAGATTGTATGATAGGAGCGGAAATTATGAAAAAAACAGTATTAACATTATCTTTGGCAGCATCGGTCTTCGCATTGGCAGCATGCAGCGAGGAAGCCGCTGACAGCACGGTCATCGTTACTTCAGAAGTCGGTGACGTAACGAAAGAAGATTTATATGAAGAAATGAAAACTTCAATCGGTGAACAGGCCATTCAGATTCTGATGATCGAAAAAGTTCTGTCTGAAGCTTATGAAGTGACTGATGAAGAAGTGCAGGCTGAAATCGACAGCACAAAAGAAGAAATGGGCGAAAACTACGAAGCATTCCTGGAACAAAACAACCAGACTGAAGAGAGCTATGAAAAAGTGATCCGTTTGAATCTCTTACAGGAGAAAGCTTTGACTGATGGTATAGAGGTGACTGATGAAGAGATTCAGGCCTATTATGACCGCCAAGGGACAGAACTCAATGCTCGCCACATCCTTGTAGCTGATGAAGAAACAGCTGCTAAAGTGAAGGAAGAGCTTGAGGCCGGTGGAGACTTCGCTAAATTGGCTGAGGAATATTCCACTGATCCGGGATCTGCAGCAAATGGTGGCAGCCTGGACTGGTTCGGTGCCGGAGCAATGGTACCTGAATTCGAAGAAGCTGCCTACTCCCTGGAAGTTGATGAAATCAGTGAACCAATTCAAACACAACACGGTTTCCATATTATCCAGGTCACAGACCAGCGTGAAGTCGAAGGCCAGGAACCACTTGAAGAACAACGAGAAGAAATCCGCAGTGAACTGGCTATGCTAAATGCTGACCAGGCAGCTTTGCTTCCAACAATTGCAGCATTGATGGAAGAAGCGAATGTGGAGATCCAAGACGAAGATCTTGAAGGTGCATTGGATGAAATCATGAACGCAGGAGCACCTGCTGAAGAAGCTGTTGAAGAACCTGTTGAAGAATAAAAATCAATAATTACATTAGAAAACCCCCATTTCTCATGAAATGGGGGTTTCTTATATCAAATTTTCGGTTTGTAGAATGAGCGATTTTCCAACGGGAAAAGTCTTTCGGAAAATTCGCCGGGTTTTGTTTTTTCAAGCGCCCTGTCCAGCATCATCATTTTTGCATCGATATTATCGATATAATGAAGCATCTCGGCTTCTTTGATCATCGGACGTTTCGGGCTTCCCCACTCTTCTTTGCCATGGTGAGATAAAACCATGTGCTGGAGAAGCATTACTTCTTCCCCTTCAATTTCAAGTTCTTCGGCTGTTTTTGAAATTTCGGTCACCATGATCGAGATGTGCCCCAATAGATTACCTTCTACTGTATAAGTGGTCGCTATCGGTCCGGATAGTTCAAACACTTTGCCGATATCATGCAAAATGATTCCTGCGTACAGCAGATCTTTATCCAAGGTCGGATAAATTGCGAGCAGCGCTTTTCCTAAGCGCAGCATGGAAACTACATGATCTGCCAAGCCTGACACATAATCATGATGATTACGGGTAGCTGCGGGAAAGGTCAATACGCTCTGCTGATGCTTTTTCAGGATATGACGTGTAATCCGTTGAATCTGCGGATTTTCCATTTCGAAAAGATATTGCATGATCTCCTCGAAAAGCTGCTCCGTGCTTTTTTCGGAAGCCGGCAGCAAATCGCCGATTGACTGGTTTTCCTCCGGTTTTGCCGGACGAATGCTCTTGATGCGCAATTGGTTCTTTCCGCGGTAGTTGTGGATTTCTCCCCCTACCCGCACAATCGTTTCAGCCGCAAAAAGCTTTTCATGCTCGTCTTTGGTATCCCATAATTTCGCTTCGATGTCTCCACTCTTGTCCTGCAATACGAGTGACATGAACGGATTACCTGTTGTGGTCACTCCTTTTACCGATTGCTTGATCAAAAGGAATTCATCTATTGTTTCTCCAACAGCCCGTTGGGTGATGCCTTTTTTCATAAATACACACTCCTTCCAGTGTTGGCCACATCGATCACTTGCGCTTCAGGCCAAGCCTGGCACATATCTTCGTGGCAAGTAAAATAAATGAACTGATGCTCCGTTTGCAGCTCTTTTATCAAGTTTATCACTTGCTGAAGCCGCAGGCGATCAAAATGGACAAATGGATCATCCATGACGATCGGGAAAGGATGGCTTTTCTGCATGGAAACCGCCAAACCGAGCCGCAATGCCAAATATGCCTGCTCTTTGGTAGCCTGACTCAACTCTGCCATCCGAAAACGGATATTATCCTTTCTGACCGCTTCAAAATGGCCATCCGGATGGATTTCCATCGCTGTATAGGAAT
>CAZGMW010000100.1:0-6184 GCA_964526895.1 uncultured Planococcus sp.
GCTTTCAGGATTCGGTTATGGTCCCGTATGTCCAGGATGTAATCCCCTCTTTTTCGCTTTAAGAGATAGGCCTTCAAAAAATACGATAATTGGATGCCAAAGACGATGATTTTATCGTAATCGTTCTGTTTCAAAATTCTGAGTACAAAGTTTCGGAATTTCAGGTAATCGAGAAACCCTCGTTGAAGATCCGTCTTTTGGTCCCGGAACTTTAATGGGTTATTTGGATCCTCAGTACCGTTGCGGTCCCAGTTGATGACGTCATAATCTATCCCGCTGCTATCCAGCACTTTTGTATAATTACCCACGTAAGGCATGAACAGCATATTTGACGGACACACCAGCGCAATCTTCATCAAATGAACCTCCTTTATGTGTCAAATTGTTTTTTCCATTAAAGTTCCCGTTGAAACTGACTGCCGGACAGCCAATTCTTTCCGGGCGGCTTCCAGCACTTCAGCTGTTTCTTCCGGCATGACCGTTTCAAGATAATGGGCAGCCTGCTGTGCGCTGTCGCTGGAGTGGATGATGTTTTTAAAATATTTTTCACGCATTTCCTTTTTGACATCAGCAATCCGTCGATTATCAAGCAGCGGATATTTGCTTTTCAGCTCAGTAGAAGGTTCGATTGGATTGAAATCGATCGCTGTGACAATGGACGCCGGCAAACCTCCGGACAGCACACTGGACTTCTCTCCCCAATTTCCACCGCGTAATTGCTGGGCGGCATGTTGTTTTTCCTCTTCGTTCAACTTTTTGCTTCTGATTATTTGGAAGCCGTGTTTTTCAATTTCTTTTTTCACATCATGCTCATCAGCCGGTGAGGAGGCAGCCTCCCGGATAATGAATACGGCAAGCCCTGGTATTTTCGGCATATCCTTCAAAATGTCATTCGCAAGTTTCGCACACCATTCGTTGTCATGACCCAGTTTTTCGAGCATATCCAACGTCGGCCTCCAGCCTTTTTCCTCCAATAACGCATCAAGTGCTGTCATATTAATATCGACCGCTACTCCTTGTTTGGCAGCCATGTCAGTTAAAATGCTTTGGAAATCATGGCCTGGTTCGCTTACTTTCGCAGCTTGTATGCCGTCTTCCGATAAACCCGATTCATATCCCTTATGGTAAAGCGCGTGAAATACAAGGCTGTAAAAATAATCGTTTTCGGAAGGGACTTTAGCACCCGAATCATGCTGTACCGACCGTTCCAGCAATTGCTGTGCGATTACCGGCGGATAATACGCGATTTCTTTATAGGAATAACTCGGCAATCCGCTGACGCTGTAGACATCGCAGGGGATACCACCTTTGCGCGGCGACCAGGTCAATATGCTGTTCAGTATGGCCGCGTCATCGTCATGAACGAGAAGATCGATATCCCCTCCGTATTCGACATGGGGAAGATCTTCAAACCACCGAAGAATGACGTAACGGCAGCCTTTCTTATTTAATTGTTCGATGAATTGGGAAACCGTCATATTCCTTGGAAGTCTTCGGAATCTGCGGTCGTTATGGACAATTTGTTTCAGCTTGACTAAAAAAGTCCATAGTTTCTTTCCAGAGGCTGAATTTTGCGCATATTTACGAAGCAATTCTTTTAATCGATACACGTCAATGCCCTCCCTTTTTCGTCCTTCTTCCGCCACACTGTCCGATTTACGTAATCTGTATAAGAGAGGATGATACGCAACACCTTGTCCGATACATTCGGCATGCTGTAATCCGGCACGAGCCGCAAGGTCTGTAATTGCTGTGTCTCCAGCACTGCCAATCCCTGCAGTATCCGTTCTTTTTGAAGCCCCGCCATAATGACACTGCCTTCTTCCATCGCTTCGGGCCGTTCATGCGCCTGCCGGATATTCAACGCCCGCAGTCCCAGGATCGATGATTCTTCACTGATTGTGCCGCTGTCGCTGAGCACGGCTTTTGCATGGATTTGGAGACTGATATAATCAATAAACCCGAGCGGTTTCGCTGTTTGCACCAGTGGATGGAATTCGGTGCCTTCTGCTTCAATCATTTTGCGTGTCCTTGGATGTGTGCTCACGATGACCGGCAGTCCATATTTTTCCGCCACTGCATTCAGGCTTTCCACAAGATCCTCAAAGTTTTCCGGGGAATTGATATTTTCTTCCCTGTGAGCGGAAACGACGAAATACTGTCCCTTGGCAAGTTCCAGCCTTTCGTGAATACCCGATTCGTTGATTTCTTCTTTCCGCGACTCCAGCACTTCGAACATCGGGCTTCCTGTCTTGATGATGCGATCTGCCGGCAAGCCTTCATGGAGCAGGTATTCACGGGCGATATCACTGTAAGTGAGATTGATATCAGCCACATGGTCGACAATTTTTCGATTGGTTTCTTCAGGAACCCGCTGATCGAAACAGCGGTTCCCTGCTTCCATATGGAAAATCGGGATCTTTTTCTTTTTGGCTGCGATGGCACATAAGCAGCTGTTGGTATCACCGAGCACCAGAAAAGCATCAGGCTTCTCGAGGTCAAGCACGGGATCGATCTTCACCAGGATATTGCCGATCGTTTCAATCGCTGCTCCATTTGCTGCATCGAGAAAATAATCGGGTTTGCGGAGATTAAAATCCTGGAAAAACACCTCATTTAATTCGTAATCATAGTTTTGGCCAGTGTGCACGAGTATATGCTCGATTGCTTCCGATGCTTCGAGTTTATTGATGACCGCTGATAGCCTGATAATTTCCGGCCTTGTGCCCACCACTGTCATGACCTTCAATTTCTCCATATGCTAAACCCCCATATAATACGTATCCGGTTTTTCCGGATCAAACAGCTCATTAGCCCACATGATCGTAATCATTTCGGTGTCTCCCAGATTTTCGATATTATGGGCATAGCCGACTGGTATATCGACCACCTCCATATCATTGCCGTCGACAAAGTATTCAATGACTTCATCCGAATCGACTTTCCGTAAACGGATCACCCCTTTACCGCTTACCACCAAAAATTTCTCGTTTTTCGTATGGTGCCAATGATTGCCTTTAGTGATGCCCGGTTTGGAACGGTTTACCGATACCTGGCCATGCTCTTTGGTACGAAGAAACTCAGTAAATGACCCTCTATCGTCACTATTTACTTTCAATTGATAAGAAAATCCGTCTTCCGGCAAATAGCTTAAATAGGTGCTGTATAATTTTTTCGTCAACGGATCTTTCAAATCCGGAAGTTCAAGATTTCGACGGCTTTCCTTAAAAAGTTGAATCTTATCAGCCAATTCACCGACGGTTATCTTATGCGTTTCGGGTACCCGGCATAATTGGCCATCCTTTGTCGCGCGCCCAGCCAATGCCCGCTTAAACTCTTCCAGCACATCGTCGATATAGCATAATTGGAGCTCAGCTTCGGGGTCATTGACCTGCACTTCAAGATTACGGGCGATGTTATGGCAAAATGTCGCGACAACCGAGTTATAATTCGGGCGGCTCCATTTGCCGAATAAATTCACCAGCCGGTAGACAAAGACTTCACTTCCGGTTTGCGCCGCATATTCAAAGACAGCATCTTCTCCTGCTTTTTTGCTGCGGCCGTATGGATTGTCCCGTTCCGCCTGTATGGATGAAGTGACAACGATCGGTGCCCGGTTGTTATGCTTTTTCAGCAGCGACAATAATTCTGAAATCAGATCGTGATTGCCTTTCAGGAAATCCTCTTCTTTTTCCGGGCGATTGACGCCTGCCAGATGGAAGACGAAATCACATTCCTGTGCGTAGCTTTCCAGCTCAGCGACCGTATTCTTCCTGGAATAAAGCAATAAATCTTCGTATCCCTGATTCTTCAATTCCGCGGCCAGGTTCCTGCCGACAAAGCCTTCCGCGCCGGTAACCAGGATTTTCAACTCGGGATACCGTAATTGATCGTCGCCGGCAACGCCGGGTTGATGGTCTTCAATTCTTCCTGGATATACGGCAGTTGCAGCAGCAGGTCTTTAATTTCACTTACATTCAGCCTTCTCGTATTATGCGAGTTATACTCTTTTTCTGTGGAAAGTTTTTCATCGCCTTTATTGAAATACTTTTCATAATTCAAGTCGCGGCTGTCAGCAGGCACTCTGTAGAAGCCCTCCAAATCTTGGGCAACAATATGTTCCTCACGGGTCAACAGCGTTTCAAATTCCTTCTCACCGTGGCGTGTGCCGATGATTTTCACTTCATTGTCCGCGCTGAATAATTCTTTCAATGCCTGGGCCAAATCCTCAATCGTCGAAGCAGGTGCTTTTTGGACCATGATGTCGCCGGCATTGGCATTTTGAAAGGCGAAAACAACCAGCTCTACAGCATCTTCAAGGCTCATCAGGAAGCGCGTCATATGGGGATCTGTCACAGTCAGCGGTTTACCCGACTTGATCTGTTCCACGAACAGCGGAATCACCGAACCTCTTGAACACATCACATTGCCGTACCGTGTTCCGCAGATCAATGTCTTATCCGAAGACACTGTTTTCGCTTTTGCCACAAATACTTTTTCCATCATCGCTTTCGAGATGCCCATTGCATTGATCGGATAGGCTGCTTTGTCGGTCGACAAACAGATGACTTTTTTGACGCCGCAGCCGATTGACGCATTCAGCACGTTTTCGGTGCCGATGACATTGGTTTTGACCGCTTCCATCGGGAAGAACTCACAGGACGGCACTTGTTTCAGCGCTGCGGCGTGGAACACGTAATCCACATCATTCATGGCATATTTCACGCTGGCCAGATCACGCACATCGCCGATATAGAATTTCAATTTATCGTTGTTATACCGCTTTCTCATGTCATCCTGTTTTTTCTCATCTCTTGAGAAAATCCGGATTTCCTTTATGTCCGTGAACAGGAATCGCTCCATTACGGCGTTTCCAAAAGACCCTGTCCCGCCTGTGATGAGTAATATTTTGTCTTTGAACAATATTCCCCACTCCCATCTTTGATAAAATGCTGCATGATGATGTCGTATGATTCAGTTACGTTGAATTCTTTTTCGAGATATCGGCGCCCGTTTTCGCCGAGCTGCTGTAATTTTCCACGGTCCCGTTTGACTTGTTCGATGGCATCCCTGAATTCCGCCAGCTCTCCTGCTTCCGCATAATAACCACATCTCGCGTCGTATATGATATCCTTCAAATCCGTATTCGGATCGGTCACTGCCAACACCGGCTTGGCGCGGTCCATATAAGCCATCAACCGCGACGGGATATTCGGGATTGTGAACCGCCTGTCGAGGTAAATCATCCCGACATCGGCCGAATCCACCACCTTGTCGTAATCCGTTTTCTCCATTAAATTCTCAAGCCGGACATTTGAAGGCTTCCACTGCTCGACATAATTCTGGATTTTCGGAAAATCCGTTCCGGAACCGACGATCAGAAAGAATACATCGTCCTGATTGCGGTAAAGGTCAATCGAACGGATCAGGTAGTCGATGCCCTGCGGCTTTCCGAGATTGCCTCCATAAAGGAACAAGAGTGCATGTTCGGGAATTCCAAGTTTTTTCCGGATATGTGTGCGTCCTTTTTTCTGGGACGTGTCGGCCGGGCGGATCGAATTTGGATTGATTTCCACTTTGTTCCTTGGAATCTCAGGATTCTGCTGGAGAACGAAGCGCCGGTTGCCATCCGACATGCAGCCGATCATATCGCTGATTTCGTAAAGGCGTTTTTCTTTTCGCTGGAAATAACTGTGCAGCAGGCTGTTTTCCTTTAACATCCCGATGTCAACTGCATTCTGCGGAAAAATATCCTTCAGCAATAAATACGTCATACCGTCGCCATGCATATTTTTCAGGTATTTGATGACTCGTTCAAATGTAATTGGCGGTGTCGTATATAGGATCAGGTCAAATTTTTTACCCCCGAGATATGTCCGGATCGCATTAATGAATTGGTTTTCCAGCAGCATCGTGCTGACGCCTTTTTCCATCAGGCTGGTCTTGGTGACATTGCCCGTGCGCACTTTCAGAACCGGGACACCGTCCACTTCCTTCAGCTCTGTCCGCTGGTTATGCCTTTTTTCAGTCTGGCAAACTACGGTGACCCCATGGCCATTGCGTTTGAATTCGTGCATGAGATCGTAGTAAAGATTGCCGTGCCCACCGTTGTCGGGATAGCCCAACGTGATGAAAATAACTTCCATAATACCGCCCCTTTACAAACCATAGATTTTATAATTAA
>CAZGMW010000101.1:0-6167 GCA_964526895.1 uncultured Planococcus sp.
CTGGAAACAGACGGTGGAAGGCAAGTTGAGCGAAGAATATCAGGAGCAGAATGTGGCTTTTTGGTATAGCCATGAGCGCATCCGAAGCGATTTGGAGGCTGGATTTTATACACATGTCGCACTGGATAACTCTGACGTAACAGGAGTGATTGGTGGCGGAGTAACGGCCCCGGGTGTTGGAGAAATATTCATGCTGTATGTGGATGAAAATCACCGCTACAAAGGCGTAGGAAGAGAGCTGCTGGCTGCGCTTACGGAGTTGCAGAAAGAACAAGGCGTTTCTGAACAATGGGTTTCTGTATAGGAAGACAATCAAAGAGGCATTCCTTTTTACGAAGCGAGAGGGTTTGTCTTTCAAGCAAAGAAAACAGAGCTGACGGATACCGGCGAACAGCAGGTATCTCTGCGTTATTCAAGGGAAATCTGATGTAAAAGTAAGAGGAGGAGCTGCAGGCAGCTCCTCCTCTTATTTACGCTGAAATTTACTGGTTCGTTCTTTATTTTACGCCAGAGCTTTTCAGGAAGCGGATCATTTCTGTGTTGAATTTTTTAGGCTCATCATTCGGCATGCCGTGTCCGCTTTGCTTGAATGGCACCAGAACGGAATTAGGGATTTCTTTTTCTAGATATTCCCCTAATTTGTATGAGCAGATCTTATCTTTCTTGCCATGAAAAATAGCTGTAGGCACAGTGATGGTCGACAGTTCATCCCGCAAATCTTCGTCGCGCAGGGAGATGGCCGAATTGATGGTTGAATGGACTCCCGCTCTGAGGCCTACCTGCTCGAACCAATGAGTGAACTGCGGCGACTTTGGCTTTCCAAAGAACATATTGGCGTACTGAGCCAGAAATGCTGGCCGATCTGCCTCGATCACTTTAATGAGCGCATCCATTTCTATGGGTTTCATGCCGATTTTGAAATCTTTCCGTTGGGTGAATAAAGGAGCTGCCGGAGCCATCAACCATAATTTATCGACATTTTCCTGGCCATAATTGGTAAGGTAGCGAATGGCGATGGGTCCGCCCATTGAATGGCCGCCAAGGACAAAGTTTTTGAGTCCCAGCTGGTCGACCACAGCCTTTATATCACTTGCTGCTGTATCGTAGTCATAGCCGCTCCAGGGCTTGTCGGATTCTCCATAACCGCGCAGGTCAATGCCGATAAAACGGAAGCCGTTTGATGCCAGATGACTTACCTGGGATTCATACGATCTATTGCTTAACGGCCAACCATGGATTAAGACCACAGGCTGCCCTGAACCGATATCTTCAACATAAATTTTCACGTCTTTTTCAACTCGGATATAGTATCCCAAAAAGCTCCCTCCTCAGTTATAAACTCTCTCAATTCTAATCCCCTTCTCTTTGCCGGACTAAACAACAGCAAGCGGTAGAGGAATTGTAAGAGACAATAAATCTTCACAAACTTTCCCTTGGGCAACTTGTTTCATCAGTCCTGAATCGATAGAGTGAGTAAGAGCCGTATTTATTGCCAATTAAAAGGAAACGACTCCTGTATAATCTCCAATTACTCAAGGATCGAAAAAGTATAATCCAAAACTATTTTTCATTCGTTGTAATAAAGAATTGAAAGTCAGAGTGAGACTCAGATGATGGCCTAGGGAAAGAGGAGTATGAATTGGAAAAAGACAAGACGAATGTGAGTGATATGAAAGCAGCGGAAAAGACAAAAGGAACCGGTTTCTATAAAGCAGTGTGGAGATGGCATTTGTATGCTGGAATCATCTTTTCGCCTCTGCTGGTATTGCTTGCAGTAACAGGTTCAGTTTACCTGTTCAAAGCCGAAATTGAAGCAGTGCTTTACCAGGATTATTATGAAGTTGCACCTCAAGGAGAGCGGATGGCCGCTTCAATACAGCTCGATGAAGTTTATCGGCTTTATCCGGATGCAGTGGTCACAAAATACCGTCCGGGAGAAAGTGAAACACGCTCCAGCGAAGTGACGATCACCGCTGAGGGAGAATCATTGACCGTGTTTATGGATCCCTATACAGGAAAATCTGTAGGTGAGTTGAACAATGAAGACCGGATCATGGATAAGATCGAAGAAATCCACGGAGAACTGATGGCCGGTACAATCGGCGACCGGATAGTCGAACTGGCTGCCAGTTGGGCTGTCGTGCTTATCGTCACTGGTTTATTTCTTTGGTTTCCAAAAAAGACGACTGGAGCGGCTGGCTTTTTGTTTCCGCGGTTAAGAAAAGGCAAAAAGATACGAAGACGGGATCTGCATGTGGTGCCGGCAGTCTGGCTCTCGGGCGGCCTATTGTTTTTGATCATGACGGGTTTGCCGTGGTCGGGTTTTTGGGGAACCAATTTCCAGGCTATTACGACCAACACAGGGGAAGGCTATCCTCCATCAGTCTGGATCGGTGATGCGCCAAGTTCTAATATCCAAACCCAGAACATTGCAGAAGTTCCGTGGGCAGCCGAAACGCTGGATGTTCCAGTGTCAGAAATCCAGGGAGTTGTGCCGGTATCACTCGATAAAGTGGTCGATATCGCAGAGCAGCAAGGAATTTATCCAACCTACTCTGTATTTATCCCGCAAGAGCCGGAGGGCGTTTACACACTTTCCGTTTTTCCGCCAAAAGCCCAGGACGAAGCCACTATGCACATCGATCAATATTCGGGTGCGGTGTTGGCAGATTACAGGTACGACAATTACGGCATAATCGGAAAAGTGGTGGCGTGGGGCATCACGCTCCATAAAGGATCGCAATTCGGCCTGATCAACCAGCTGATCAGCCTGTTCATTTGTATCGGAATCATTTTTGTGGCGCTCAGCGGTTTTTATCTATGGTGGAAACGGAAGCCGCAAAAAGGAACCGGGGCGCCAGCAGCTCCTGCTCTTTATAAAACGAAATCCTTCTTACTCCTGATGATCGGACTGGGGATTCTGTTTCCATTGGTAGGGCTGTCCATACTTGCGGTTTGGCTGATCGATTGGGTACTGATCCAGCGTATACCAGCTGTGAAAAAATGGCTGAATGCATAAACGAGAGGAGAATGGCCCTGCAATGAAGAAAATCATTGGAATAATTCTATTGGCTTTATTCACTTTAATCCTTAGTGCCTGCTCACTTCGCAGTGATGCTGCAGATCTCTATAAAAAAGAATCACCTCTCCTGGTGGAAGTTGAGTTGCCGGAGTCGGTGTCGACGGGTGAAGAAGTCGTGCTTGAAGCTGTGTTGAAGCAAGACGGAGAAATCGTCGAAAGAGCGGACTTTGTTCATTTTGAAATCTGGAAACAAGACGGTTCAGTCCGGTATCCGATGGAGGAAGCGGAAGAAGCGGGAGACGGCGTTTACAAGATGCCGATTCAATTTGAAGATGAAGGTCTCTATTACCTGGAAGTGCATACTGGCAATAAAGGTTCAATCGTCAGCCCGCAGCATCAGTTCATTGTTGGAGAACTTTCCGATGAAGAGATGGAAAGTTTAAAACAAGGGCCAGCACCGGCAGAAGAGACGCCAGAGCATCATCATTAATGCCGTATGTATGAGATAATGGTAAAAAGCGATTTAAGTTTAGGAGTGGAATTGTGAAAACACAGCTGAAGGAAATGAATGAAGAAGAATTTGATCAATACATGGAATATTTCATCCCCGATTACGCCAAGGATTTATCCGATAACTTTATAATTCCGATGGACAAAGCTTTGGAAGAATCTAAGAATGTAATGGAAACTTTATTTCCGGACAAGCAAAACTCTGCGGATCAGTTCATCTGCAATATTTATTCGCCGGAAGACGAAAAGAACATCGGCGTAATCTGGTACAACATCCAAACTGAAAGCCATAAAGCCTATATCTACCACATTTTGATCCATGAAGCATACAGAAAAAGAGGATTCGCCAGCCTGGTGCTGAAAGAATTGGAGGAAACGGTGAAAAGTGCCGGCGTCACTTCCATGGGCTTGAATGTCTTCGGCAATAATCCCGGTGCCCAAAGAGTTTATGAGAAGTTGGGCTACCAGCCGGCGTCTATGGCGATGGGGAAGAGGATATAAGGAGCGACTGCTGTAAAAATATAAGGCTCGGTCTCGAATCGACTGAGCCTTTTTCTAATACTTTAAATGCGGTATTTGTACTTGTTAATACATAACTAATCTAATAAGTTTCCTACAATCTTTTGCATCTTCGCTTGTATTTCTTCTATTTTTTCAAGTTCTTCATCAGTGAAGGTAGTTTTGGTTTCATCCTGCATCCCTTTTTGTATTTCTATTTGTTCATCAAGCAGACGTGAAAATTCCGCAAACTCTTCCTCAGAAAGATGCTGTTCTAATATTTGTAGATCTCCTTCTATTTCCGTCATTGCTTCGCTAGTCATTTCCTCTTCCGGATAAGCTTCTTTAACAATTTCCTCAGAACCAAAAACTTGGGTAAATAAAGACTCTGCTGCATCTACCAATTGGGAACCACCCAGTGTCCACC
Source organism: uncultured Planococcus sp. (assembly GCA_964526895.1). Classification (GTDB taxonomy): domain Bacteria; phylum Bacillota; class Bacilli; order Bacillales_A; family Planococcaceae; genus Planococcus. Next base: position 4,458 of record CAZGMW010000101.1, read on the forward strand.
CAGTTCCGGCAATCATCACGGAAGCAGCTAGTCCTATTATCCACTTTGGAGCTTTCCTTTTTTTGTTCTTTTCCTTCAACTCTGCCTGGTTCACCCCTAATTCAATTCTTTGGTGAAGTTTTTCTTTGGGCACTTTTATGTGATCGACTTCTTCTTTCACTTTATTGTTCATAAATATCTTCCTCCTTCATCTGATATCTCATTTTATGTAAGGCACGATATAAGACGGATTTGATTGACCCTGCAGGCATCTCCATAATGGTTGAAATCTCAGTGAACGTATGACCGTGGTAATATTTCAAAAGAATAATGCCTTTTTCTCTTTCGGTTAAGTCGTCTAGTAAGCTTCTCAGCGTTAAAGACAATGGAATGTTTTCATCTTGCCTCTCAATAGATTCATGATATTCGGGTTGCAACTGGACAATTTTCTTTTTGCTTCTCAACAAGTCGATGGATGCGTTTATCGTAATTTTAATGAGCCAGGTTTTAAAATACTCCGGTTCTTTTAAAGAACTAATTCGGCTGAATGCTCTAGCCGCTGTTTCTTGAGCAACATCCAGTGCGTCGTTTTCATTTTTTACATAGACATAAGCCGTGCGGTATATATCTTCTTCATATACTTCAATAAGTGCCATAAATGCTGCTTTATCGCCCTTTTGTGCTTTTTTCACTAATTTTTGCACATCATTTTCGCTCCCTTTTTATTGCTTTACGGGTATTAGACTGTCAAAAAGATAATTTAGCTTCAATGATTTATTTAAATTCTGTAATAAAAATGTTTTCTTTAACAGCTATGTTTTGTCTGACAGAATCAATAACTTTCAATAGGTTTTGCGAATGAAAATTTTTTATAACAACAAAAAATGCCTAACAAATCGACTTGCAATTTGCTAGACATTTCAACCTGCGTTTTTATATCCCTGACAATAAATGCGAACCATTAACTTAAAAGGTCCTTTTGTCTTCGAAATTAACCTACCAAGTTTTTTACAACGGCCATTTCCCTGCCAAAACGATCGCCATTATCCACAAAGCCAAGGCTTGCATATAAATTATGTGCGCCAAGGTTTTCAGGGTGATAACCGACTACGATTTTGGTGGCTTGCAGCGACTCAGCCATCTCATCAATCATCAATCGGCTTGCCGCTTTACCAATGCCTTTGCCCTGGTAAGCTTGATCCACCATGATCCGGTAGATCCAATAACCGTCCAGTTCTTCCGGAATGGAGTTGTACATCAAAAATCCGACCACTTTATCATCTGAATAGATGGCGTACGGTTTCAAGTTGGGCTCGAATTTCGACTGGGCAATTGAAACAGCGTTAGGTTCCATATAATTCTTTTGATCTTCTGATACCTCTAAAGCGCAGCAGTCGTACCAGTTTTCTGAATCTAATTCGATAATTTTCACATTTTCTGTCATCATTTTTTCCCCTTTCGATTGGCGGGGAACGCGAAATAAAAAGTCAATTCGGCGCTGACCCCTTGTATTCATGGATGGTAACGATATTTTTGTTTGTCATAATGAACGCCTCCTTAACTATTTAACACCTGGCTGGAAAAACCATGCAATTCGACTATAGCACTTTCAGGTGTCTTGCCCAAGTGCTTGTGAAGTGAAGAAAAAAGTCGATTTGAAACTAAAATGAAGAGCTATTACTGTGGCTGTATATAAAAAATATGTTGAGAAATTGCCGGAGCGGATTCTCT
>CAZGMW010000102.1:0-6134 GCA_964526895.1 uncultured Planococcus sp.
TCTTTCCGTTTCCCGTACATCGTTTGACTGGGGAATTCCGGTTCCTGGAGATCCGAAACACGTTATTTATGTGTGGGTGGATGCTTTGTCGAATTATATTACGTCGCTTGGCTATGGCACAGACGACGATTCATTGTTCAATAAATACTGGCCGGCGGATGTTCATGTGGTCGGTAAGGATATCGTCCGTTTCCACACGATTTACTGGCCGATTTTCCTGATGGCGCTTGATTTGCCATTGCCGAAGAAAATTTTCGCACATGGCTTCATCATGATGAAAGACGGCAAAATGTCGAAATCAAAAGGCAATGTCGTTTATCCGGAAATGCTGGTGGAACGCTATGGCCTTGATGCTACCCGTTATTTCCTGCTGCGGGAGCTGCCTTTCGGTTCTGATGGCGTATTTTCTCCGGAAGCGTTTATCGAACGGACAAATTACGATTTAGCCAATGATCTCGGTAATTTATTGAACCGGACAGTTTCTATGATCAATAAATACTTTGACGGGGAAGTGCCGCAAATTGCCGGTGAGAAGACCGAATTTGACGCGACGCTGCAACGCGTTGCAAAAGAAACGGTCGAAACCTATGAGAAGCACATGGAAAAAATGCAGTTCAGCATGGTGTTGAGCGAAGTTTGGGTCTTGATTTCACGAAGCAATAAATATATAGATGAAACTCAGCCGTGGGTGTTGGCAAAAGATGAAAACAGAAAAGAAGAGCTCGCTTCTGTGATGGCTCACCTGGCGGAAAGCTTGCGCATGACGGCGGTTATGCTTCAGCCATTCCTGCCGAATGCACCGAAGCAGATCATCGAACAGCTTGGCTTGTCCGAAGAGTATCTTGCTTGGGAAACGCTGGACGGTTTTGGCAAGATTCCTGCTGGCACGAAAGTTGTGGCAAAAGGCACACCAATTTTCCCACGTCTTGAAATCGAACCGGAAGTTGCGTATATCCGGGATCAAATGCGCGGTGGAGCTGCGGTAGAACCGGAAGAGGAAGTAATCGAAGAAGTGCCGGATGTACCGGAAATCACGATTGATGATTTTGCGAAGGTCGATCTTCGTGCAGCGACGGTTACAGCTTGTGAGCCTGTGCCAAAAACGTCGAAGCTGCTGAAATTGCAGCTGGACTTAGGCTATGAACAGCGCCAAGTGGTTTCTGGCATCGCTGAACATTACAAACCGGAAGAATTGGTAGGGAAAAAAGTGGTAGTGGTCGCCAACTTGAAACCAGTGAAATTACGCGGTGAATTATCACAGGGCATGATTTTGGCCGGTGAAAAAGACGGCTATCTAACGATGGCTTCGATTGCAGAAGGCTTGCCGAACGGTGCAAAAATTAAATAAGTCTTATCCTTAAGATGGTTCGCTTGACTGAGCGAACCATTTTTATTATGGTGAATTTTGCAGTCTTTTCTTCCGAATTCGCAGGAAGAATGACATGCAAAAAATATGTTTTGTTATATAAATGTAATATTACTGAGAAGAAAGAAATGAATTTTACAGATAAAATTAAGCTTAACGTAAGGAGAATGCATATGTATATCGATACTCACGTACATTTGAACGCTGACCAATACGACGATGATTTGAAAGAAGTCATTGAACGAGCCTTAGAAAATAATGTTACAAAAATGATTGTAATTGGATTTGATCGCAAAACAATCAATCGTGCAATGGCATTGGTGGAACAATACGATTTTCTCTATGCGGTAGTCGGATGGCATCCGGTTGACGCGGTTGATTGTACAGCCGAAGATCTGGAATGGATTGAAGAACTTTCAGCGCATCCGAAAGTCGTCGGCATCGGGGAAACCGGCCTGGATTACCATTGGGACAAATCGCCCAAAGATATCCAGCAGGAAGTTTTCCGCAAACAGATACGCCTGGCGAAAAAAGTGCAGCTGCCGATCATCATTCATAACCGCGAAGCGACAGAAGACGTCCTCAGCATCCTAAAAGAGGAAAATGCGGCTGAAGTCGGCGGTATTATGCACTGTTTTGGCGGAAGCGTCGAAACGGCCCAGATCAGCATAGACATGAATTTCATGATTTCGCTTGGCGGACCGGTGACCTTCAAGAATGCCAAAAAGCCTAAGGAAGTCGCCACACAAATTCCGCTCGAGCATTTATTGATCGAAACGGACGCGCCTTATCTTGCGCCTCATCCTTACCGCGGAAAACGCAATGAACCTTCCTACGTAACGCTGGTGGCAGAAGAAATCGCACGGCTGAAGGACCTGCCGGTTGAAGAAGTGGCAAAAATCACCACACAGAACGCTGAAAAATTCTTTAAATTGAACTGAAGAGAAGGACTGAATGAGGCTCATTCGAATCGATGATATATAAATGAGTTTATCTAATCGCCCAATTGCCTAAGGAGGAGTTAGATTTGACGAAAGAAGACGAGGATAATAATTATTCAGCTTTAAAAACAGCTAACAGGAAATCGGTCATCATTACTTTGGCCACTGTGCTGATGTTTGCGGCCGTGATGGTATTTGCAATTTATGAAGGTACAAAAAATACTGTCACAATGATTTCCAATGGCGAAAAAGAAGAAGTGAAAACCCATGCGGAAACAGTTGGCGCATTTATGGACGAACAGAAAATCAAAGTAGGGCAAGATGATTATTTGAGCCATACAGCAGAAACCGTAATTGACCAGGATATCATAATCGAATGGACTGAAGCTGATCAATTCACCATCACAGTGGACGGCAAGCCGACATCTGCCTGGACCACTTCGAATACCGTCAAAGACATTTTGGCGAAAGCAAATATTGAAATTACTGAACATGATAAAGTAACTCCTGCATTAAACGAAGAAGTAGATGCAAACACAGCTATTTCTGTTGAAAAAGCATATGAAGTTACAATTCTTGATGGACTGGAAGAAAAGAAAGTATGGTCCACTTCGACTACGGTCGCTGACTTTTTAAAACAGCATAAAATCACTTTGAGCGATCTTGATCGCGTTGAAAAAGAAATGGATGAATTAATCCTTCCTGGTTCTGAAGTTAAAGTTGTTCGTGTAGAAAAGGTCACCGATGTAGTGGAAGATTCAGTGGAATTCGCTATAGAAACGAAGAAAGATTCTTCTCTAATAAAAGGGTCTGAAAAAGTTGTTCAAAACGGTGAAAACGGTCTCGTAGAAAAAACGTATGAAATTGTCCTGGAAAACGGCAAAGAAGTAAAGCGTGAACTCAAAGGCGAGAAAGTTATTAAAGAAGCGAAGAAACAAGTTGTGGCAGTCGGGACAAAAACTGTTGTCGCAAGCGTTTCGCGCGGAACTATTACACAAGCAGCCGCTCCTGCTCCTCAAAAAGCAGCTGCAGCTCCACAGCAAGTGTCGGCATCAACCAAAACAACAAAAACTGCTGCTCCAGTACAAAGCAGTGAACCGTCAAGTAGCCGGGAATTCTATGTATCGGCAACTGCTTACACGGCTTCCTGCACAGGCTGCTCCGGCATTACTGCAACGGGCATCGATTTGATTGCAAACCCGCATTTGAAAGTGATTGCTGTTGATCCTTCGGTTATCCCATTAGGTTCAAAAGTATGGGTTGAAGGGTATGGCCAAGCGATCGCCGGTGACACTGGCGGCGCAATCAAAGGCAATAAGATTGATATTTTCATGCCGGACCGATCTGCAGCTTTGGCTTTTGGACGCAAGCAAGTGAAAATCAAAATTCTGGATTAACGATGAAAATGGAAAGCTTTCCCGGGCAGCCCGGGAAAGCTTTTTACTTGTTTAGCCGGAACGCGGTAAACTATATTAGTAAAAATAATAATCCATAATAGCCGATATTCTGCAAAACAGCTAAGCGCTGATGCGAGGAGTATGCAGGAGCAAAATCTTTATCCTGTTTGATGCACCGAAGCAGCCTTTCTGAACTGATTGTTTAATTAGGTCTAATTTAAAACAAATGGCTTTGAAACGAGGAATATAAATGAAGATAAAAGAAGTGATCGTAGTTGAAGGGAAGGACGATACTGTTGCCGTTAAACGTGCAGTGCAGGCTGATACCATCGAGACGAACGGTTCCGCTATTTCTGAAGAAACTTTGAAAAAAATCGCACATGCCGCTTCGAAACGTGGAGTCATCGTATTTACCGACCCCGATTATCCAGGCAGACGGATACGTGCTATTATTGAGGAATATGTGCCGACAGCCAAGCATGCATTTTTGGCAAAAGAAAAAACCATTGCGAAAAACGGCAAAGGGCTAGGCATTGAACATGCAAAAGATGAAGATATTCGTGATGCCTTAGCTTCTGTTTATACCCTTTGGGACCAGGAAGAACCGGCGGAGATCACTATGGAAGATTTGATCATCGCCCGGCTTGTGGCACATCCACAGGCCAGACAACGGCGGACGGAACTTGGGAATCTACTGCAGATCGGCTATACAAACGGCAAGCAGCTTGCCAAGCGGCTGCACATGTTCGGCATAACGAAACAGCAATTCATCGAAGCGGTGCAGGCGCTGAATCAGGAGGAACAGAAATGATGAAAGATATAGCAACACCCATAAGAACACAGGAAATCATGGCGAGACACGGTTTAACAGTGAAGAAAAGCCTGGGGCAAAACTTTTTGATCGACCCGAATATCCTGCGAAAAATTGTCAGTCAGGCAAATTTAACAAAACAATCAGCAGCTATCGAAATAGGTCCGGGTATTGGAGCTTTAACGGAGCATCTGGCACGTGCAGCCGGAAAAGTGCTGGCTTTTGAAATTGATCAGCGCTTGCTTCCGGTACTTGATGATACCTTGTCTCCATATGATAACGTCAGCATCATCCATTCCGATATTCTGAAAGCAGATGTTGCGGACGCCATTGCGAAAGAACTCGAGGGTTATGAGGACATCATGGTCGTGGCCAATTTACCGTATTACGTCACCACTCCAATCATTATGAAATTATTATTGGAAAAATTGCCGATTCGCGGGCTGGTGGTCATGCTCCAAAAAGAAGTGGCTGAGCGGATTACGGCAAAGCCGGGAACAAAAGCGTACGGTTCTTTGTCGATTGCCATCCAGTATTATACGGAAGCTGAAATGGCCTTGACGGTTCCGAAGGGCGTCTTTATGCCGCAGCCGAATGTCGACTCTGCGGTCATCCGGATGACGAAGCGTACAACACCTCAAGTGGAAGTCATCGATGAAGATTTCTTCTTTAAAGTAACAAGAGGCTCTTTCGTACAGCGCAGAAAAACGATATTCAATAATCTGCAGGTAGCAATGCCTGACGGTAAAGAAAAAAGAGATCTGATTCTGAAGGCTTTGGAAGAAGCGGGCATCGAGCCGGCAAGACGCGGCGAAACCCTCAGCATCAAGGAATTCGGGGGGCTTGCTGACAAGCTGTACAGCTATTTTGCGTGATTTTCAGTAATCTGTTGAAAATCCGGCACAACTCGAATAAAAAACGTTATTTCGGGTAAAAAAATATTGACACCAAGGGAATTCCAAGATAAAATTAAAAATTTATTTGACAATTTGGGCATTTTGTAGTAAGGTTTATTTATAGTGAGGTGTAGACAAAATGCCCAAAACTTTGGCGGATATTAAGAAGTCGTTGGATTTGCATTTAGGGAAACGATTGCTGTTGAAAGCAAACGGAGGTCGCAAGAAAACGGTCGAACGAGCCGGAATCCTGCGCGAAACATATCACTCCGTGTTCGTAATTGAGTTAGATCAAGATGAACATGCATTTGAAAGAGTGTCCTACAGCTACGCGGACATCCTGACAGAAGCAGTGGAAATCACTGTGTATGAAGGAACAGAAGACGCTTTAGTCGTTAAATAATCGAACTATATCCATATTTTCTTTGTATTACCCATACCTTGCCGGTTCCGGCAAAGTGTGGGTTTTTTGTTGGTTTAGAGAACATAACTTTTAAAGGAATGCTTCTGTGTCCAGACTCCAGTGCTCAGCTCTTCGAGTCGCTTCGGTCTTGCCAGTAATGGCAAAGAGCGCCCAATATTTATTGAGCTATAGGGTTGCTCCTGCATCGCTGCGCTAGCTTCGTCGCAAATAGATGGCTCAAACTACCTTTGAGCCATCTATTGCCTGTCGGGGCTAACCGGGTGCCGTCGCTTTTCATTTCTTTCTTTTGCCAAAAACTC